>JAPKYU010000004.1 GCA_026394175.1 Acidobacteriota bacterium
GGCGATCGGCAGCAGCGCTTCCACCCATCGGGAGGGCAGGGCCTGGTAGCCGAGCATCACCCCCAGGATGCCGCCGGCGCTGGCCGGGTTACAGTCGGAATCCTGGCCGGCGCGGGCCGCGATCTCGATGGTCTTGTCGAAGTCCTTCTCCCCGTAGAGCAGGCCGAGAGCCACGAACGCACCGTTGAGCCTGGCGTCGATGTTGAACGGCGTGAGCGCGCCCTCCGGGCAGGGATCGTCGCGGTCCCACTTGTCTTCCAGGCGCTTCCAGGCCGCGCGCCAGTCGCGCGGCTCTTCCTGGTGCCAGGCCAGCAGGTCGCGGATCACCGCCGCGTAGCCGCTTTGCGCCGGGATGGCTCCCAGGCCTGCTTCCACCACCTTCCGGGGGTCGGTCTCGAAGAAGGCCGCGGAATACATGGCGCCGATGAAGATGCCGCCATACACGCCGTCGCCGTAATTCATGACGTGGCCGATCCGGTCGCCGTAGAGCTGCACGGCGCGCGGCAGCCCGGGGGCCATCAGGCCGATGAAGTCGGCTTCGATCTGGAAGTCGATGTCGTTGGCATGGGCGTTGTAGCGCGGGTGGCCCGATTGCGGCGGCATGATGCCGCGGCTCAGGTTGCGGCGGCCGGCCAGGTTGGCGTGCCAAAGCGCGTACTTGGAATCGCGAAATGCTTCCCCGTACTCCTGCGCCGTGGCATCCAGGCCGTAGCGATCCATCACTTCGGCCAGGGTCATCTCGACATAGAGGTCGTCCTGGTTCAGCGCCCCTTTCAGTTCGGCCGGGGTTCCGACGCGCTCGGCGTCATAGGTGGCGCCGCCGGCGCGAAACTCGGTCGGCGCGCCGTACACCACCCCGAATATCTGCCCCGCCCATCCGCCCTTGATCTTGTCGAGCAGGGCTTCCTTGGCAATGGTCCGCTTTCCCGGACCGGCGGGGGGCAACACCATAGCGGCGATGAGGCCAGGCAACAGGCAGCAGAGAAGAACGCGCTTCATGGGCGCATGGTACACCCGGGCGTTATTCAACACAAAGACACAAAGGCACGAAGGCACCAAGGAGAACGGCTTGGCGTCTTGGTGCCTTAGTGCCTTTGTGGTTATCTCGTGATAAGCTGCATCGGAATGCTCACCGACGCCGCCATTGCCGCGTTAACGGCCTCGGGGGAGGGCTCATTCACGTTCTTCCCGCCGGTGCGCGGCTTCGGGGAAAACCGCTGGAAATACCAGGAGGCGACGCGCATTGAATTCAGCGCCGTCAACCAAGCCGGCGGGGAGCAGGTGTGGTTCCCGCGGAGCGCGGTGGCCTATATAACGGTGGAAGAAGGCGCCATCACGCTGGCTTTCCGCAAGGAAATGGAATACTCGAACGGGGCGGTGTGGCCGGTGCGCCGGCAGGTGGACGAACCGGAGGAGCCGGAACCGGAGCCGGAGGCCATGGGAACGGAAGCCGCCGGAGCGGCGGTGGCCGGGGCGAAAGCGGGGCCGGCGGCGGCGCGCGCCCGCGCCCCCGCCCTATCCCGGCGGCGCCCGCGCTGGGGCCAGGAGCCGGTATTCCTGGTGCTGGCGGTGGCCGGCAGCGCCGCGCTGGCCCTGGTTCTGGTGCTGGTGGCGGCGCACGCCTGGCTGCAACCCAGGCAGCGGACCGATTCCACGCCCATCGACGATCCAAACCTGTTTACGCTGACTCGCGAAGACAACTACTACGACGTGGTGCGCAAGCTCGGACCGCCGGAAAGCGAGCGCGCCCTGTCGCTGGCCGGCAGCACCCTCAGCCAGCGGGCCTTGATTTATCGCGGCCGCAACTACGCGGTGGTGCTGCTGGGAGTGGAAGGCCAGCGGAACTACGGGCAGGAGCAGCGCTACATCGGCGCCATCCGGCTCAGCGACGGCGCCGTTGTGGGCAGCGTGCGCATGGCCCACGACTCGACCACCGATTCGCTGCTCAAGATCTTTGCCCGCCAACTCAAAGAATAGGTCCAAGGGTCCAAATCGGACACAGCGTAGCCTTGTCCCCCGGAGCCATATAATTGAAATCCTGGGGTCAGGATTCGTATGGAACAAGAAGGTGAACCATCTGCGTCGCCGGCCGACCCGGTGTCTAAAGCACTGGTGTCGGTCTGGCGGCAGGTCATGGTCGAGGACAAGACAGAAGTCGAGCTGGAAGGTAGGACGTACCGGGTCACCAAAACCGGGAGCAAGCGGCTGCGGCAGGTGGTCTTCGCGGTCCTGGGCCGTGAACTGCGCGGCATCGAGCAGAATCCTCGAACCACCTCCCGATGGGCGCAGATGGCGCGCCGCGGCGCCCAGATCATGCAGTTCATGGAGAACCGCCACTACGTCGCCAACGTGGCCGACGGCAAGGTCTTCCTGTACTGAGGCGGCCGAGAACGCGAGACTGTGCCGTCCGCCGCGGCGGCTAAGGGAGCGGTGCTGTGGCCTGCAACCGCTCGGTCGCCGCGGCGACCTCGCGGCACAGTTGCTGCGCGTTTGATAGCCGTCGTGGCCTTTCCGCAAGCTGCTGATTGTGCCAGAATCGCTGTTCGGACGATGAACCACCTGGAGGAAGTGAAACGGATCGTGCTGAAGGGGCTGCGCGGTCAGCGGACCAAGGTCTGCCTGTTCGGATCGCGAGCCCGGGGCGATGCCGCCCGGTTCTCGGATATCGATGTCGGCGTGTTGCCGCTGGAACCGCTTCCGCCGGGCCTGCTCAGCGCCATTCGCGAGGAACTCGAGGAGAGCAACGTGCCGTTCCGGGTTGACCTCGTGGACCTTTCCGATGCCGGTTCCACTTTCCGCGAGCAGGTGGAAAAAGAGGGCCAGCTATGGACCGACTGAGCCGGCGATTGAAGACTGCCGAGCAAGCATTAAACACGCTGGTGAAGGTGCTCGTGGAGAGAAAGACGGAGATCGTGCGCGATGCGGCCATCCAGCGCTTCGAGTACACCTTCGAGGCGGTCTGGAAGGCGGGGCAGCTATTCCTGCGGGAACGGGAGGGACTGCAGGCGGCGTCTCCCAAGGCGGCCATCCGCGCTTGCGGCGAGGTCGAATTGCTGAACGAGGATCAGGTCAGCGCCGCTCTGCAGATGGCCGATGATCGCAACCTCACCGTGCATACCTACAACGAGGACTTGGCCGAAGCGCTGTACGGCCGGCTCCCTGGCCACGCCAGGTTGCTGGGCGAATGGCTGCAGGTGATGATAGGGCCGAAACCATGGGATTCTGGCGGAAACTGAGCACCACGCTGGAAATGATCAAGTTCCAGCACTCGGTGTTCGCGCTGCCGTTCGCGATGACCGGGGCGGTGCTGGCGGCCCGCGGCCTGCCGCCGGCGCGGCAACTGCTGTGGATCGTGGTGGCCATGGTGGGCGCGCGCGCGGCCGCCATGACCTTCAACCGCATCGTCGATGTGCGCCTGGACGCGGCCAATCCGCGCACGGCGGCCCGCGCCCTGCCCGCCGGGCTGCTGTCGCGGCGCTTCGCCATCCTGTTCACCATCGCATCCGCCGCATTGCTGGTGCTGGCCGCCTGGCAGTTGAACCCGCTGTGTCTGCGGCTTTCGCCGCTGGCGCTGGCCATCCTGTTCCTCTATTCGTATTCCAAGCGCTTCACCTGGTTGTCCCACTTGATGCTGGGCTTCTGCCTGGGAATGGCGCCGGCGGCGGCGTGGGCGGCGGTGCGCGGCCGCCTGGACTGGCAGATCCTACTGCTGACCGCCGCCGTCACCCTGTGGACCGCGGGATTCGATATCATTTACGCGCTCCAGGACCTGGAGTTCGATCAGCGGACCGGCCTTCTCTCGCTGCCCAGGCGCCTCGGCGTTGCCAACGCCCTCCGTGTCTCCGCATTCTTCCACGTCCTGATGCTGATCCTGCTTTGGGCGCTGGCGCTGGTGGAGGGGTTGGGTTGGATCAGCATGGCGGGCGTGGGCGTGGTGGCGGCGCTGTTGGCTTACGAGCACCGGCTGGTGAAGCCCCACGATTTCAGCCGCATCAATGCCGCGTTTTTCACCATGAACGGCTACATCAGCGTGCTGTTCTTCGTGTTTTGGACCCTGGATCTGGCGTTGCTGCGATAGCGGCTGACGGCCGACGGTTGACGACTGACGGAGAATCCCGGTTCGACAGCCCGATACCGGACAGCCGATAGCCGACAGCCGTCAGCCGAGAAGGGAACGGATGGATCTGGATTTCATCCAGGACGAACGGTTACGGCCGGTGGCCGAAAAGGTTCTGGCCGGCGAGCGCTTGTCGTTTGACGACGGTCTCAAGCTGGAACAGTCGAGCGACCTGCTGGCTATCGGCTATTTGGCCAACCATGTGCGCCAGCAGCGGCACGGCAACCTCTGCTATTTCAACATCAACCTGCACATCAATCCGACCAACGTCTGTGTCTCGGGCTGCCAACTGTGCGCCTTCGGCAGGAAGAAGAACGCGCGGGGCGCCTACACGATGTCGTTGGAGCAGGTTTGGGAGGCGGCGGCTGAGGGCGGCAGCGAGGCGGTCACCGAGTTTCACATTGTCGGCGGCCTGCACCCGGATTTGCCCTTGGAATGGTACCTGGACCTGATCCACGGCCTGCGCCGGCGGTTCCCCACGGTCCACCTGAAGGCCTTCACCATGGTGGAGATTGCCTACCTGGCGCGGGGCGCGCGGCTGACCGTTCGCGACACACTGCTGAAGCTGCAGGAGGCGGGGGTGGGGTCGCTGCCGGGTGGCGGCGCCGAAATCTTCGATCCCAGCGTGCGGCGCCGGATTTGCGCCCACAAGATGAGCGGTGAAGAGTGGCTGGAGACGGCGCGGGCGGCTCACCAGGCCGGCCTCCGCTCCAATGCCACCATGCTGTACGGCCACATTGAAACGGCCCGCGACCGCATCGATCACCTGCTGCGGCTGCGCGGCCTACAGGACGAGACCGGCGGATTCATGGCCTACGTCCCCCTGGCCTTCCATCCCGCCAATACTCAGTTCTCCTACCTTCCGCCCTCCACCGGTTTTGCCGACCTGAAGAGCATCGCCATCGGCCGCCTGATGCTCGACAACTTCGCCCATGTCAAGGCGTACTGGGTGATGATGACGCCGGCGATCGCGCAGGTGGCGCTCCGCTTTGGCGCCGACGACCTCGACGGGACCGTGGTGGAAGAAAAGATCTACCACGAGGCGGGGGCCACGACTTCCCGGGAGATGAAACGGGACGAGCTGCTGCGCCTGATCCGGGAAGCGGGCCGCGACCCGGTCCAGCGCGACACGCTGTACGGCCCGGTGGCGCGCCCGCAGGTCACGTTCACCGTCCAAACGTAGGGGGACCAGGCGCCGGGTGTCAGGCGCCAGGCTCGGCATACAGGTTTCCTGGCCCTGTGCCCAGCACCTCGGTCCTGAAACCTGGCACTTGAAATCCGGCAACCGGGGCCTGCAACAGCGCCCGGTGCACCTCCTCGATGGTTTCATCCAGCGCGGAGGTGCCGGCGGTGAGGCCGACCGCGCGGCAGTCCTGGAACCAGCCGGGATGCAACTCGGCCGCGCATTCGATGCGATAGGCAGGGACGCCGCGTGCGCGGGCCGACTCCGCCAGTTCCCGTGTGTTGCGCGAGTTCCTGCCGCCTACCACGACCAGCGCGTCCACCAGCGGCAGCAGCCGGTCCAGCGCCTGCTGGCGCTCGCGGGTCGGCCGGCACACGGTATCGACGAAGCGGACTTCACTGCCGGGATTGCGGGCCGTGACGGCCTCCAGCACCGAGCGGACCAGCGCATCGCTGCTGGTGGTCTGGCAGAGAACGCCGATTTTCTCCTGGTGGTAGCAGCGCACCTCCGCCGCCGACTCGACCACCTCGGCGCGGGGCAGATCGCCGATCAGTCCCTGCACTTCGACATGCCCGCGGCGCCCGATGACCAGCACGTAGCAGCCCTCCGATTGCAGCCCAAGCGCGGCGTCGTGCGCGCGGCGGACCAGCGGGCAGGTGGTGTCCACCAGCCGGAGGCCAGCGCCGCACAGCCGGGCCCGCTCGCTGTCGCTGATGCCGTGGGCGGTAATCAGTACCAGAGGGGTTTCCGGCAGCGCCTGGCCGCGCCGCTGCTCATCCAGCCGGCGGAAGCCGCGCCTGGCCAGACCGCGGTTCACCGTTTCGTTATGCACCAGTTCGCCGTAGACGGTCACCGCCGTGGGATCGCCCACAGCGGCAACGCACTCCAGCGCCTGGCGCACGCCAAAGCAAAGCCCCATGGCCTCGGCCCGAATGACTTCCATTGGTCCGCCACCTTTCCTGAGGTCCTTGTAGCGGCGGTCTTCAGACCGCCACCCGGCCTGGCGCGTGATGGACGCGCCGGGAATGCCCCGGCGCAAGCTTTGCGCCACAAAGTTTCAAGGGCCAAAAAAAACGGCTCAGGCCGGAGCCCAGCCGCGCGAGCCGTCGAATTGCCTGTCGTCCACGTCGGATGCGCTCCGGCGATTCAAGGCCGCGGCGCGGGCCGCGTCGCGGACCACTTCTTCCAGCACCGCCAGGTAAGAAAGGAAACGCGCGCGCCCCTCCCTGGAGAGGCGGCAGAGCGTCTGCGGACGCCGGCCGTCGGAGCGCTTCCAGAGTTCCACCACGCCGGCCTCGTGGAGCACCTGCAGATGGCGGCTCAGGTTTCCGTCGGTCAAGGAGCACAACTCCTTGAGGTCGCAGAACAGCACCCCTTCGGGCCGGGTGGCCAGCGTGGTCAGAATGCCCAGCCGGGCGCGCTCGTGGAGCAACCGGTCGAGCCCTTCGTAGGCGAAGCGGCCGCCGGCTGCTGGTTTGTCGTTCGCCTTCCTTTTCCGATTCATTCCGCGGACACTCCTTTCGCTCAACTAGCCCCGCTGCCCGTTGCGCTCCAGGTTCCAGTAAAGGACCAGGGCCGCCGCCCACTGGCCGATTCCGAAGACGGACCCCATGAGCCAGGGCGACAGGGCCGCCGGCCCCGGCAAAAAGGCCAGAACCGCGGCGCCACTGAGCAGGTAGAACAGCGCCACCCAGCCAATGGCCCGGGGCAGGTGCCGCCGGGAGGCAAATACGCCCATGCCGAACAGCACCGCCCACAGGCCCGGCAGCAAGCAGACCTCCGCCAGGCCGCGCTGTCCAAGTGTGAACGTCACCACTGCGCCGGCCGTCAGGGCGGGCAGCAGTTGCCCGGTGACGATTCGCGTGGTGGCGCGGCGGTGAGCGGACTGCTGGAGCAGATACACGTACAAGACCTGCAGCCCGCTGCCGGCCAGGCACAACACCGCCGTTCCCGTCCACAGCACCACGTAGCGCAGAGGATCAGCCGCGGCGTCCCGGATGAGCCAGCCCTGCAACACAGCGGTGAGCAC
>JAPKYU010000001.1 GCA_026394175.1 Acidobacteriota bacterium
GGTGTTGCTGATGATGATCTTGGAGAAGTTATAGGACAGGTTCAGGTTGAGCCCGTGGCCGTACCGCTTGTTCACTTTCAATTGCCCGGAATGGTAAATGGCCCGCCCCGCGTTTTTGTGCACCGTGAGGGTGGTGTACTGGGGGTACAGGACCCAGAGACGAGACTGGGGGATGGTGGCGCCCTGTCCCAGCGTGGACTGCGCGTTGAAGATGCCCAGGAACGGATTCGGGACTGCATTGTTCTCCTGCGAGCCCAGAGCCAGATACACGTCCGGCTTCTCGTTCAGATTAAAGCTCCCCGTTTGCTTCAGGGTGTGCATCCCCATGTAGGCGGTCTCCACCACCACGCCTCCCGGCACTTCGCGCTGCACACCGAGCTGCCATTGCTCGTTGTAAGGGCTGAGGCGGTTCTGGTCGACGACCTCGAGGGAGCCGCCGTAGAACTCGGCCAGGCCCAGGGCGGCGCCGCGCGGAGTCTGGAGGCCCGTCGGGAACGGATTGGCCAGCGTGGTGTACGGGGTCATATTGCTATTGGTGCTCTGCACATACGAGGTGGTGACGTTGAACACGCTGGCGGTGCTGAGAAAATCGTCGTTGTAAGTCGGGGAGGCGAAGAACATGCCGAAACCGCCGCGCACCACGGTTTTGGGATTCAGGCTCCAGGCAAAACCAAAGCGTGGCCCGAAGTTGTTGGCGTCCAGGTTGCCCTGCCGCCGTGACACGCCATTGAGCCCCGCAAACAGCACGCCGCCGCGGATGTTCCTCCCCGGCACCGGCAGCGGTGACGGGGCGTTGTAATCGAAGCCGTACAGGCTACGATTGAAGCGCTCCGTGTAGGGCGTCTCCAACTCGTAGCGGACGCCGAAGTTCAGGGTGAGATTGCGCCGCACTTTCCATTCTTCCTGCACGAACAGCCCGGTGTAGGTGTTCTGATACGCGGACGCGGCGTTGTACCCCAGCGAGCCGGAAGCCGGCACCCCCAGCAGCAGCGAGGCCAGCGCCGAACCCGAGGTGTTCCCCGAAGCGGTCTGAGAGTAGTTTTGCCGGGTAAAGGTGTTGTTGAACGTAAACGTGCCGGGGCCGCTCCCTCCCGGGTCCAGGACGTTGTACCGGGGCAGGCGGAAATCGCCGCCGAACTTTAGGGAGTGGTTTCCCATCTGCTTGTAAAAGGTGGCCAGCCAAGTGGAAATGTAGAAACGGTTGGGGCCCTTGGTAGAGCCTAAGCGGGGGAAGTTCTCGCTGTCCAGGTTAAAGGTAGGCCAAGCCTTGAAAACCTGGTTCTGCGCGATGATGGGCGCCAGGCTCAGCGGCGCCGGGTCCAGCAGTTGGCGCGGGTTCGATTTCATTTGCCAGCGCATCGCAAGGCCGTAGCGGAACGAGGCCACCAGGGTCGGAGAGAAGGTAACAGTATGGTCGATCCCTAAGTTGTCCATGAAGCGGTCGTCCTGGCCGATGTCGCTGTTACCGTCTACCGGCCAGGACATCACGCCGGGCATCATCACATCGGAGTCCTGGATGCGCACCAGGTGGCTGTAGCGCACGAACAGGCGCTGCCTGTCGCTCACGACGTGGTCGACGCGCGCCGTGTAGTTGCGCTGTTTGACGGCCACCAGGCCGTCGACGGCCCAGTTGTATCTGCCGATCTGGGCCGCTCCGGGCAGGCTGGGCAGGGCGTAAGCCTTCACCACGGCGGCGCCCGTCGGATCCAGGCGCGCCGCCGGAATCTTATTGTTCGCGAATTGAGTGCGGGTGGCGGTGGAACCGCTGCCGACCGTGGTCCACGGGTCGTAAATTTGCAGGTAGCCGGTGCCCAGCGAGTTCAGGGTCTGGGAAAAGTCGCCGCTGCGCTCCAGTTCTGTGGGGACGCGCGCCTGGCGAAACAGGTCGCGCTTGTCGTCGTCGCGCTCGTAGGCCAGGCTGAAGAAAGTGCGGTTCCGGCCGTTGTAAAGCTTGGGGAGACGCACGGGGCCAGTCAGCGCGAAGCCCACCTGGTTGTAGCTCACCGGAGGCTTGGACATTCCCAGGCGGTTGTTGCTCCAACTGTTGGCGTTCAGCGCCGCCCACCTCTTGTAGTCGTAGAGGGTGCCGTGCACCTGATTGCCGCCGCCGCGCGTGCTGATGCTGATGGCGCCGCCGTTGGAGTGGCCCAGGGCGGCGTCGAACATGGTGGTGTGGACCTTCATCTCCTCGACGGAATACTGCGTGGGCACGTAGATGATGATGCCGCCGCTGCGCGCGATGGTGTTGGGCACGCCGTCCACAATCACCTCGTTATTGCCGCTAATCCCGCCGCCGCCGGCAACGCTGATGCCCGACTGTCCGTTGCTGGTATAGGTGCCGCCGGAGGCGTCCACCGCGGCGTCCAGGCTGATGTTGTTCAGCACGTTGCGGGTCAGGCTGATGGGCACGTTCTCGATGTAGGCGCGCTCCACCACCTGGCCAAGCTCGGCGTTGCTGGTATTCAGAGGGCTGGGCGCCGCCGTCACCGTCACGGCCTCGGCCGCCGCGGAAACCTCCAGCATGCAATCCAGCGTGGTCTCGGTGGCCATGGAGACGCGCACGTTTTGGCGCTCGATCTTTCGAAACCCGGCATGCTCAATCAGCACCCGGTAATCGCCCGGGAGCAGGAAGGGAACCCGGTAGTTCCCCTGCGCGTTGGTCTTGGTGGCGGTTGAGGCCGCGGTCTCGGTGTTGACCACTGTGACCTGGACGCCGGGGACCACCGCGCCGGAACTGTCCGTAATGCGCCCCAAGATCGTTCCCTGAAATTCCTGCCCGAACAGCGGCAAGCTGAACAAGAAAACGGCAATGAGGAGACGCCTCATGCGATTACACCTCCGCTTTTTTGGGCATGCCTCATACCTGAGGAACACCCCACCTCGGGCAAACACTACACGGCGGAGGCCGACAACGCAAGAGGGTCGGCCCGTGTAACGGTGGGGTTAACCGTTACCCCAGCGCCTAATCGCTTTACGGAAGGGGAGAAAACGGCTAAAGTGCAGCTCAGAAAGGAGGGAGATGAGTTTCTTGAGCAGGCGCGAACTGCTGATGGCCGCGGGCGCGGCGGGGGCATCCGCGGCGTTGGCGGCCACCGAAGCGCTGCCTACCATCAAGCTGGGGCGACATACCGTGTCGCGGCTGATCGTGGGCGGCAACCCGGTCAGCGGAAACTCCCATACCTCTTCCACGCTCGACCGGGCCATGCGCGACTACTTCACCGCCGCCAACACCAAGAAGCTGCTGGCGCGCTGCGAGCAGGCCGGCGTCAACACCTGGCAGTCGCGCGGCGACCGGCACATCCTGCGGCTGCTGAACGAGTACCGGCTGGAGGGCGGCCGCCTGCAGTGGATCGCGCAGACCGCTTCCGAGTTGGCCGACATCCCCCGCCATATCCGCGAGCTGGCCTCGGCCGGCGCTATCGGCATCTATCACCACGGCTCTCAGACCGACAAGTTCTGGCGCGCGGGCCAAATCGAGACGGCGCGCGAGATGTGCAAGGTGATGCGCGACGCCGGCGTGCAGGTGGGCCTCGGCAGCCATATTCCGGAAGTCATCGACTACGTGGAGTCCAAGGCCTGGGACGTGGATTTCTACATGACCTGCGTCTACAACCTGAGCCGGACGAAGGAAGAGCAGGAGCAGGAGCAGGCGGCCGGCCTGGGAGCGCGGGCGTCCTCGCCCGCAACCTCTGGGCCTGCGGCGGTCTCGGGCGTGCGGGCGGGGACGCCCGCGCTCCCAGGCGGGCAGTTGTTCTGGGACCCCGACCGCGAGAAGATGCTGGCCCGGGTGCGGCAGACCGCCAAGCCGTGCCTCATTTTCAAGGTGTACGGGGCCGGGCGTAAGTGCGGCTCGCCCGCCGAGATGCTCGACGCCTTGCGGCTGGTCTTCCGCTACGCCAAGCCCACCGACGCCGTGGTGATGGGCATGTTCCCCAAGGAGAAAGAACAGGTGACGGAAAACTGCCGGCTGTTCCGGGAAGCGCTGCAGCAGCCGGCGGCGATCCTTAGTACCATCGGCGTTCCGCCCGATGTCACTTAATCTTCGGCTGTGAAGTGGCACAGGCAGCCCGAAACCATGGCCTGACGTGCCTCAGAATCCGCAGATCGGGCCGGCGTAACGGTTAACCCTACCGTTAGACGTGCCCAGCCCACTTGCATTCCCAGCTTTGCGCGTGTAAAGGTGTACGCGGCCGGGCACCGTTCGCCAGCCGCAATAATCAACACGTCGCGGCCGGCGTTCCGGTTATGCCGAGCCTGCCGGCGGGACAACTGAAAGGAGGCCTATGCACGGGATCAGCAGGCGCGAGGCGCTGGCCGGCGCCGCTGCGGGAATCGGGCTCGCCCCTCGAGCGGCCCGCGCCGCGCAGGCCAGCTCGGCGGTCACCGTCGGGATGATCGGCACGGGATCGCGCGGCCGCTTCGACGGCATTCTGTTCGCCCAGGACGGGCGGGCGCGCATCGTGGCGCTGTACGATATCGTGCCGGAACAAATCGAGAAGACCAGGAGCGCGATTCCCAGCACGGCCAAGGCGCGGGCCTACAAGGATTACCGCGAGCTGCTGGCGGACCCCTCCATCGACGCGGTGCTGATCGCCACCCCGGTATTCCTCCACCCGGAGCACTTCGAGGCGGCGGTCAAGGCCCGCAAGCACATCTACATCGAGAAGCCCGCCGGGGCGGACGTGGCCGGGGTGAAGCGGCTGCTGGAAGCCGCGCGGCAAGCCGACAAAGCCAGGCACATCGTCTTCGGATTCCAGAACCGCTACAGTCCCGAGTACAACACCGCGGAAGAGATCGTGCGCACGGGTAAGCTGGGGGAGCTGCTGATGATGGAGTGCCACTTCATCAAGGGCGGCGCCCCCATCAGGCCGCTCGATTACCCGCCGGAGGAGCGCCTGCGGCACTGGGGGGCGTGGCGCGACATGTCGGGGGACTTTATCGTGGAGCAGGACTGCCACGGCCTGGACATTCTGAACTGGTTTGCCAAGGCTCATCCGCTGAAGGCCATCGGCAGCGGCGGGCGCATCAAGCGTTCCTACGGCGACAACTTCGACCACCTCTCGGTCACCTACGAGTACCCCGGCGGCCTCCGCGGCATGCTGGTGGCCACGCAGTTGACGCCGCCGCGCTACCGCGACGTGCGCGAGCAGTTCTTTGGCACGCGGGGCGTGCTGGAGACCCACCGCCAGTATTACAAGTGGGACCGCGGCGAAGGCCCCATCGTCAAGGTGGATTCGAAACGCGAAATCACCATTGACGCGGTCGAGAGTTTCTTGAACAAGGTGCTGGCCGGTAAGCCCGAGAACACGGCGTTCAGCGCCTGCGAGAGCACCTTCACCTCGATCCTGGGCCGCATGGCGATGGACGCCAGACGCGAGTTGACATGGGAAGAAATGCTGCGGTCCTGACGCTCGCTTGCTGCGCCTTCCTGCCGGCCGGCGCCCCCGCACCGGCGGGGCGCGGGATTCCGGCCTTCCCCGAAGCCGAAGGGTGCGGAGCCATGACGCGCGGCGGGCGCGGCGGCCGGGTGCTGTTCGTGACCAACCTGAACGACGCCGGCCCCGGCAGCTTCCGCGAAGCCTGCATGGCCAAGGGGCCGCGCATCGTGATCTTTCGGGTGGGCGGCCTGATCACGCTCCAGTCGCCGCTCCGGATCACCGAGCCGTATCTCACCATCGCCGGCCAGACCGCGCCCGGCGACGGCGTCTGCCTGCGCTCCGACGTGTTCTATATCGCCGCGCACGACGTGGTGGTGCGCTTCCTGCGCAGCCGCCTCGGCGACCTGACCCGCAAAGAGGTTGATTCCATCAGCATCGGGACGCCCAGCCGCAACGTGATCCTCGACCATTGCTCGGCAAGCTGGTCCATCGACGAGACGCTCTCGCCCAGCGGCGATATCGCCAACGTCACCGTCGAGTGGTGCCTGATCGCCGAGAGCCTGAACCACAGCTTCCACAGCAAGGGCGAACACGGGTACGGCTCGCTGGTCCATGCCACCGGCGGCCTCACCCTGCACCACAACTTGTGGGCGCACCACACCGAGCGCAACCCGCGCCTGGGCGACAACGGCGGGCCCCCGTTTCCCACCTTCGATGTGCGCAACAACGTGATGTACAACTGGGGCGGCATGTGCTCCGGGCTGACCGACGGCGACCTGA
>JAPKYU010000556.1 GCA_026394175.1 Acidobacteriota bacterium
GCGGGCGGCCTTCGAGCGTGGCTATCAGGATTTCTTCCAGCGCGGCAACGATCCCCGGCTGTTGCGGGGGTTGTGGGCCCGGCTGTTTATTTACCCCACGCCGGCCAATGCAGATCAGCTAGGCCCGGCGTATCGCGCCGAGCTGATTGATCGCTTCTATCGCCTGTCGCCGAGCGGCGACGGAGCGGCACTGGCCTGGCGGATCTACGCCGATGACCTGGAAAGAGCCGGCCATCCGGAGGATGCCCGGCGGTGGCGGGCACGGGCTGCCGGCGCCGCATCCTACGAGTTGAAAGTGTGGGGCTTCGCTCCTCTTTTCCAGCTTCCGACGGTGGGGCTCGACCTGGCCGTGAAGCTGATGCTGGCGGCCCTGATCGCCGCGATCGCATACATCGTTGTCCTGTACCGGCGGTATGGCCCGCAGCGGCGCTTCCATCTGGAAGCCGGAAGACGAGGTGTTCTTCCGTCGGGCGGTCTGACGCTGTTCAACCTGGAATACTGGAGCCGGCGCGATCGCGTCGCATTCCTGATCATTCTGCTGGCCGGCTGGTTTGGGATAGGGCTGGCCTCGGGATGCGTCGGGGGTATCCTGCGCGTCGCTGCCAGCCCAATTAGCATGGCGATGGGCAAGCTGGCCAGCCCGGTGACAATCGCGTTCTTCGAAAAGCTGCCGCAGGGTGCGGAACGCGATTTCCTTCTCGCCCTCGCTTACCAGCAGGACGGGCAGCGCGATAAGGCGGAGCGGTTATACCGGCAACTTCCGCAGTACGCCGAAAGTTGGAACAATCTCGGGGTCATTTTGAAGAACGCAGGCCGAGAGCAAGAAGCGCAGCAAGCGTTCGAGCAGGCGCTGCGTTTGAACCCGCAACTGGCGGAGGCTGCGCTGAACCTGGGACGCCCGGCGCAGGGCTTGTGGGCCGAGGCACACGCCAAGTACCTGCCGGGCCAGCCCATGCTGGCCCCGCCGCTGGCCCGCTTTTGGCACGGCGCTTTCTTTGGCGGCCATCCGGCGGCCCTCTGGCTGCGGGCCTTGGCGGGACCGTTTGCCACCGCGAAGCTGGCGCGTATGATCCCAGACCTGTTTGACTTTCTGTTCGAGCGGTCGCGAACTAGAAACTGGGCGGCATTCATGTTCATTTGCCTCGGGGTCGCCGCCGCCGGGCTGGCCCTGGCCCTGATTTTCTGGATTCCCGCGCGGGATGTCACGCAGCCGCCGGACAAGAGTCAGATCTGGTGGGAAGTGCTTTTCCCCGGAACGTCGCCGGCTTGGGGTCTCCTCGGGGGCATTGTGCTGGTGGCGTGGATCTACCACGGGCTGCAGGACGTGTTGTTGTGGGGCGCAGGAACGCCGAGAATTGTGACCCGCGGCAGCCTGCCAAACCTGGTGAGCGCTTTTGCCGTTCCCGGTGCTGATCATGCGCGCGTGCTCCGTGAGTACATCAACCCGAGCTGGGTCTGGGTTTACTTGGCGCCGGCGCTGCTGTTTGCGGCCAACCTTATCTTGGTGCTGCGGCGCAGGAAGCTGGCGGGATAACAGTCAAGGCCGATGAAATGAGCATT
>JAPKYU010000300.1 GCA_026394175.1 Acidobacteriota bacterium
GCTGAATTTCGGATTGCGGATTGCGGATTGCGGATTTCAGGCATGCGCGCGTTCGAGATCCGAAATCCGCAATCCGCCATTGAGACAGGGAGAGGAGAAGAGTAATGGGCCGATCCATATCCGCCGCCGCGCCGATGAAGACCGGGGAAGCCGCGGCGGTCCGCGCGGCTGCGTGGCCGAGCCGGAGCGTGTTCGGGTTCCTGGCCGCGACGCTGCTGGCCACCGCCAGCCTGGGGTATATCGTGGAACTCCCGGAAGCGCCGCTGGTGAAACTGGCGATGGCGGCATATGTGGCCGCCTCGGTGTGTTACGCGCTGGGGTTGACGCGGGCGCCAGAACGATGGCTGAAACTGGCGTCGAGCGGGGCGCTGGTCGGGCTGCTGATCCAGACCACGGCCATCGCCAGCCGCTGGGCCGTCTCCGGCCGCCCGCCCTTCTCCAATATGTACGAGATGCTGCTCAGCTTCGCCTGGGGCGTGGTGCTGCTGCACGTCATCTTCGAGCGCAAGTACAAGGCCTTCTATTCCGGCGTGCTGGCCATGCCGGTGGCGGCGCTGTCGATGGTGCTGATGATGTTCCTCGACAGCACGGTGCGGCCGCTGGTGCCCGCGCTGCAAAGCTCGCTGCTGCACGTCCACGTGTCGCTGGCGGTGATCAGCTACGCGGCGTTTGCGCTGTCGTTCGGCACCGCGCTGCTGTTCCTGATGCGCGACGGCGTCTCGATCGAGGCTTTCGCCGCCTGGGCTTCGGCCCTGGCCGCGTTCATTTACGCGGCCATCCTGGGCGCGTTCTTCCGCGGCGGCCGGATGCTGCTGCCCGCCTGGGACGCTTCCACCCGGCAGAAGATCATGTTGGAGCGCGGCGTCCCCATCCAGGTGAGCGTTGAGGGGTTGGGCTGGCTGGTGTTGGCCGGGTTCCTGTGCGCGCTGCTGCCGGCGGCCTGGTACCTGTGGTCGGGGCGCGAGGCCTCTGCCCGCAGGATGAGCCTGCTGCTGTGGGTCAGCCTGGCGGGGCAGGCCGTCGCCGTTGTGGCCCTGATTCTGGGCTTGCTGGGCGGCCCTTACCCCGCCGTGCAGCCGCAGATCGATCAGCCGCTGCTGACCTCGCCCTCCGCCGTCCCGTTTGTCGTGCCGGGCGCGCTGGCGGGGTTGGTCTTTACCGGACTGGTCCTGCTGTTCTCCGCCCGGTATGGCACCATCGTCAGCCGCTTGCCCGTCGCCGAAAAACTCGACCGGCTCACCTACCGCATCATCCAGGTTGGCCTGCCGTTGCTCACCCTGATGATCGTGACCGGAGCGTTCTGGGCCAACCGCGCCTGGGGCGCTTACTGGAGTTGGGACCCCAAGGAAGACTGGGCCCTGATCACCTGGTTCACCTACGCCGCATACCTGCACACGCGCATGCTGAAGGGCTGGCGCGGCCGCCGCTCGGCCTATTTCGCCATCATCGGCTTCGGCGTGGTGCTGTTCACCTTCTTCGGCGTCAGCTACCTGCTCTCCGGCCTGCACTCTTACGCCTGATTGCCAGGATCCGCCACCGCGCGCTTCTCACCGCTTGGCGGCGGCTCCTGCCTATTCTCCGGCGCGCCGCTTTGTGGTTTAATCCAGGCGTAGGAGGTGGAGGCGCCATGCGTTGTCTCCCGATCGCTCGAACCGCGCTTGTGCTTTTGACCGGGTCCGTTCTTGTCGTGGCGGACAGCCCTGTCCTGCTGCAGAGGCCAGCGGTGAGCCGCACGCAAATCGCATTCGTCTATGCGGACGACATCTGGGTAGTCAACCGCCAGGGCGGCGAAGCCCGGCGTTTGACGACCGGCGTGGGCGTGGAAACCGACCCGGCATTCTCGCCCGACGGCGCGCAGATCGCCTTCACCGGGGAATACGACGGCAACGTGGATGTCTACGTGGTGGCGGCGGGCGGCGGTGTGCCGCGCCGCCTCACCTACCATCCCGGCCCGGATGTGGTGGCGGGCTGGACGCCCGACGGCAAACGCATCCTGTTCCGCTCCGGGCGCGACTCCTACTCCCGCTTCGCCCGCCTGTTTACCGTTTCCATCGAGGGCGGCTTCCCCACTGAAGTGCCGCTGCCGATGGCCTACGCCGGGTCGTACTCTGGAGACGGCGCCAGCCTGGCCTACATGCCGCTGGCCCCCGCCTTCGACACCTGGAAGCGCTACCGTGGCGGCCGCACCACGGCCATCTGGGTGGCCAAGCTCGCCGATGCCGGCATCGACAAGATTCCGCGCGACAATTCCAACGACTTCAACCCCATGTGGGTGGGCAACAAGATTTACTTCCTCTCCGACCGCAATGGCACGGTCTCGCTGTTCGCCTACGACACGGTAAAGAAGACCGTCGCGCCGCTAGTGCGTAACGAGGGTCTGGACATCAAGTCCGCATCCGCCGCGCCGGACGCCATCGTGTATGACCAGTTTGGCTCGCTGCACCTGCTGGACCTGAAGTCGGGCAAGGAGCGCGAAGTAAAAGTGGAGATTGCCGGCGACCTGCCCAGCGTGCGGCCCCGCTACGAAAAGGTCGGCAGCCGGCTCACCCGCGGGCGCATTTCGCCCACCGGGGCGCGGGCCGTGTTCGAGGCGCGCGGTGACATCCTGACCGCGCCCGCCGAGAAGGGCGACATCCGCAACCTGACCCGCACGCCCGCGGTCGTCGAGCGCTACCCGGCCTGGTCGCCCGACGGCAAGCAAATCGCCTACTTCTCCGACGAGTCCGGCGAGTATGAGCTGCACCTGCGCGACCCCAACGGCATGGGCCAGGCGCGGAAGATCAAGCTGGGCGATGCGCCCTCCTTCTATTACACGCCCCTGTGGTCGCCCGACAGCAAGAAGATCGCTTACACCGACAAGCGCCTGAATCTCTGGTATCTGGACGTGGAAAAGGGCGCCTCGAAGAAGGTGGACACCGATACCTACGACAAGCCGGAGCGGACGCTGAATCCGGCCTGGTCGCCCGACAGCCGCTGGCTGGCCTATACCAGGCAGCTCAAAAACCACCTCCGCGCAGTATTTGTCTATTCGCTGGAGTCCGGCAAGCCCGAATCGGGCAAGCCGGAGCGCGTCACCGACGGCATGAGCGACGCCCGCGACGCCGCTTTCGACAAGAGCGGCAAGTACCTCTACTTCACCGCCAGCACCGACGTGGGCCCCACCACCGGCTGGCTGGATTTGTCCAGCATCAACCGCCTGACCACGCGCAGCGTCTACGCCGTGGTTCTGCGCAAGGACCTGCCGTCGCCGCTGGCCCCGGAAAGCGACGAGGAAAAGACAGCGGAGGAAAAGAAGCCCGGCGAGGCTGCTAAGGCGTCCGACAAGGACAAGGAAAAAGAGAAGGAGGCGGTCAAGGTCACCATCGACCTGGAGGGAATCAGCCAGCGGATCCTGGCCCTGCCGCTGCCGGCCCGCAACTATGTCGGCTTGGAAACGGGCAAGAACGGCGTGTTGTTCATCGCCGAAGCGCAGCAGGTCCCGGTGTCGGCCGGCCCCTCGGGGCCGCGCGGCGTCACCATCCAGAAGTTCGATCTGAACACCCGCAAGACCGACAAGTTCCTGGACGGCGTGCAGGCCTTCGACGTCTCCTTCAACGGCGAGAAAGTGCTGTACTCGCAGGCGGAGAAATGGTTCATCGGCGGCGCCGGCCAGCTGCCCAAGCCCGGCGAAGGCGCGCTGAAGACCGACGACGCCGAGGTCTACGTCGAACCGCCGGCCGAGTGGCGCCAGATGTACCGCGAGGTGTGGCGCATCGAGCGCGATTTCCTCTATGACCCGGGCGCCCACGGCCTGGACCTGAAGGCGGCGGAGAAGCAGTATGAGCCCTACCTCGAGCGCCTGGCCAGCCGCACGGAGTTAAACGCGCTGTTCGCCGAAATGCTGGGGGACCTGACGCTGGGCCACGTCTACATCGGCGGCGGCGATGTGCCGCAACCCAAGCGCGTGCGCGGCGGGCTGCTGGGCGCCGATTACAGGATCGAGAACGGCCGGTATCGCTTTGCCCGCGTGTATGACGGAGAGAATTGGAACCCCGAGCTTCGCGCGCCGCTGACCCAGCCGGGCGTGAATGTGAGAGCCGGCGAGTATCTGCTGGCGGTGAACGGCCGGGAAGTGCGCGGCTCCGACAACGTCTACAGCTTCTTCGAGGGCGCGGCCGGCAAACAGGTGCTGCTGAAGGTCGGCCCCAATCCCAACGGCACGGGCGCCCGCGAGGTGACCGTGGTACCGGTGGACAGCGAAAGCAGCCTCCGCAACCTGGCCTGGATCGAAGACAACCGGCGCAAGGTCGATCAATTGAGCGGCCGGCGTGTGGCCTACGTCTACCTGCCCAACACCTCCGTCGCCGGCTACAACAACTTCAACCGCTACTACTTCGCCCAGGTGGACAAGGAAGCGGTGGTCATCGACGAGCGCTTCAACGGCGGCGGGTCGGCTGCCGATTACGTGATCGACTACCTGCGCCGCCCGCTGCTCAGCTACTGGTCCACCCGCGAGGGCGGCGATTTCTCGACGCCGGTGGGCGCCATCTTCGGCCCCAAGGCCATGATCATTAACGAATACGCCGGCTCCGGCGGCGACGCCATGCCCTGGTACTTCCGGCGGGCGAAAATCGGCCCGCTGGTCGGCAAGCGCACCTGGGGCGGCCTGGTCGGTATCTACGACTATCCGCAACTGATGGACGGCGGCGGCGTGACCGCGCCGCGCCTGGCCTTCTGGAACCCGGAGGGGCGTTGGGAAGTCGAAAACCACGGCGTGGCGCCGGACATTGAAGTGGAAATGACGCCGGCGGCCTGCCGCGAGGGAAAGGACCCGCAACTGGAAAAGGCCGTCCAGGTTGTCATGGACGCGCTGAAGAAGAACCCCCCACCAAAGGCCAAGCGCGAGCCGTATCCCAACTACCACAAGCCGGCGGTGAAGAAGAACTAGAGGAAAAACTAGAGGTCGCACCCGACATTGCGGTTCCGCGATGCCAGCGTTCCAACGCTTCGCGGCTCGGCTGCGCCGGTGCACAGCCGCGGCGCCAACGCCCGGCTACCTGCGGCGAATCTGCGACACCAACCGATTGTACTCGGCATGAGAGCCGATCCAGAACCAGAGCACTTGGTTCCCCTCCCTCGTCCCCATAGCTCGGTACCCGATGCCAACACGCGCCGAAAAGACGGGGCGGATGGGGTGAATCTGCTTGAACTGGAGGCTGGGGTGCCACGGATCCCGCACAAACAGCTTGTACGCCCTCCGCGCGGCCCGTTTCACGTTGGGTGGAAGTTCTTTGGAGGCTTTGCGGAAGCGCGCGGTGGTGTAAGAGGTCACAATTGTTCGGGGTCAAGAGGCTGAGTTCTGCCGGCCCGGTGCTCCGCCAGCGCCTCGTCGGCAAGACGTTCGAGAACATCAGGAGAGCTGGACAGGAGCTTCTCCCACTCTTCCTCAGCACAAACTTCAGCGAGGATAGCCTCCGCAAGAACATCCTGCTCGGAAGCCGGAAGCTTCGAAGCCTCCTGAAAGGCCTGTTCGAGGGCTTTGGTCATCCCTGGCGCCTCCTCAAGGTCACTGCCCTGATCTTACAACGGCCTCGTTGTTCTTGCCAGAGTGGACCGGCGTCGGCGAATACCACGACTGAACGCAGCTTGGCCCGTCACAAATCCGAAAAGGGAAACAGCGCTCATCCGCCAGACATCGGGCGGGCTTTGATTTGCCTCAAACCGCCGCTTCGGCTGCGGCGACAGCGGCTTTGTGATTCATAATGAAACCGTGATTGATCCTGTCTGCGGAATGGCCGTCAATCCGGAGACGGCGCGTTTCCGGCTTGAGCATCAGGGCAAGCCCTACTGTTTCTGCTGCGCGCACTGCCTAGAGAAGTTCCGCGCCGAGCCAGCGAAGTACCTGGCGACGAGGCCTGCCGGGCTGGTTACGCTCACGCCCATGGGACGGGGCGCAGCCAGCAGCGCCCCTACTCTGGCAGCGCCGCCGGCGCCGGCCCCCGTTGCTCATGCTGGAAAGCCTGTGCCACAAGGCGTCTACACCTGCCCCATGTGCCCCGAGGTGCGGCAGCAGGGGCCGGGCGCGTGCCCCAAGTGCGGCATGGCGCTGGAGCCGCTGACGGCAGCCATCGAAGAGGAAAAGAATCCGGAACTGACCGGCATGCAGCGGCACTTCTGGATCAGCCTGGCCCTCTCCATCCCCATCCTGCTGCTGGCCATGTCGGACATGCTGCCGGGCGTTGGGCATATCGTCCCCGGCGGCCTTATGAATTGGGTGGAGTTGGCACTGGCTACGCCGGTGGTGTTGTGGGGCGGATCGGTGTTTTTCCAGCGCGGGTGGCTGTCGCTGGTTCATCGCCGCCTGAACATGTTCACCCTGATCGCGCTGGGCACCGGCACGGCTTTCCTTTATAGCCTGATGGCCACCATCGCTCCGGGCATATTCCCGGCGTCGTTCCGCGGACACGGCGGCGCCGTGCCGGTGTACTTCGAGGCCGCGGCGATCATCACCACGCTCGTTCTGCTGGGACAGGTGCTGGAGTTGCGCGCGCGCCGCCAGACTTCCAGCGCCATTCGCGCGCTGCTGGGGCTGGCGCCGAAAACCGCCCGCATGGTTGGCCCCGACGGGAGCGAGCAAGACGTTCCCTTGGACCGCATCCACCCCGGCCATCACCTCCGCGTGCGGCCCGGAGAAAAAGTCCCGGTGGATGGCGTGGTGCTCGAAGGAACCAGCTCCGTAGATGAATCGATGATGACCGGCGAGCCTATCCCGGTGGAAAAAGCGCCGGGCAGCCGCGTGACCGGCGGCACCCTCAACGGCACGGGCGGGTTCCTGATGCGCGCCGAGCGCGTGGGCGCCGACACGCTGCTGGCGCAGATCGTGCGCATGGTCAGCGAGGCGCAACGCAGCCGCGCCCCCATTCAGCGGCTGGCCGACCGCGCGGCCGCCTGGTTTGTGCCGGCCGTGGTGCTGGCGGCCGCGGTCACGTTCATGGTCTGGGCGCTGGCGGGGCCGGCGCCGCGCCTGGCCCACGCCCTGGTGAATGCTGTCGCCGTGCTCATCATCGCCTGTCCCTGCGCGCTGGGCCTGGCCACGCCCATGTCCATCATGGTCGGCATGGGGCGGGGGGCGCTGGCCGGCGTGCTGATCCGCGACGCCGAAGCGCTGGAGATTCTGGAGAGGGTCGATACGCTGGTTGTCGATAAGACCGGAACCTTGACCGAGGGAAAACCGCGGCTGACCTCGATCGTGGCCTTGCCCGGCTGGGACGAGGCTGAGCTGCTCAGTCTGGTGGCGGGCCTGGAGCGCGGCAGCGAGCACCCCCTGGCGGCCGCGCTGACGGCTGCCGCCCGCGACCGCGGCCTCGGAATCCCGCCGGCGGAAGCCTTCCAGTCCATCACCGGAAAGGGAGTCACCGGACGCGTGGCCGGCCGCGGCGTGGCGTTCGGGAATCTGGGCCTTTTCCAACTATCGCAAATCGACCCAAATCCCCTGCCCGAGCTGGCCGAGCCGCTGCGGGCCCAAGGCCACACGGTCATGTTTGCCGCCGTGGACGGCCGCGCCGCCGGCTTGCTGGCCGTCAGCGACCCGGTGAAGGCTTCCACCCCGGAGGCCATCCGCATGCTGCATGAAGCCGGCGTGCGCATTGTGATGCTGACCGGCGATAACCGCGCCGCTGCCCATGCAGTGGCCCGCAGCCTGGGCATCGATGAGATCGAGGCCGAAGTGCTGCCGGAGACCAAAGGCGCCGTGGTCAGGCGATTCCAGGAACAGGGACGTGTGGTGGCCATGGCCGGCGACGGCATCAATGACGCTCCCGCGCTGGCCCAGGCCCATGTGGGCATCACCATGGGCACCGGGACGGACGTGGCCATCCAGCGCGCCCGCGTTACACTGGTGAAAGGGGACCTGCGTGGGATCGCGCGGGCCCGGCGGCTGAGCCGGGGCACCATGCGCAACATCCGCCAGAACCTCTTCTTTGCTTTCCTGTACAACAGCCTGGGTGTGCCGATTGCCGCCGGCGTCCTGTATCCGCTCTTCGGGCTGCTGCTCAGCCCGGTGATCGCCGCGGCGGCCATGACGTTCAGCTCGGTTTCCGTCGTCACCAATGCGCTGCGCCTGCGGAAACTGCCGCTCTGACGAGCTGAACCACAAAGACGCGAAGATCACAAAGGGCCACAAAGGTTGCGTCTTTGTGTTCTTTGTGCCCTTCGCGGCTTTGTGGTGGACTCCGCCGCGCTTGTCACGCTGCCCCGCCTTATGGTACAGACTTAACTATGAAAGGCAATGCTGACGTAATCGCTGTCCTGAATTCCCTGCTGGCCGACGAATTCACGGCCATTCACACCTACATCCTGCACGCGGAGATGTGCGAGAACTGGGGGTACAAGCGAGTGGCCGGCCTGATCCGCAAGGACGCCATCGAGGAAATGCGCCACGCCGAATCGCACATCGAGCGCATCCTGTTCTTCGACGGGGCGCCGGAGGTTTACACGCTGGAGCGGATGAAAATCGGCGACAACGTGCGCGCCCTGTTGGAAACCCAGTTGGGCATGGAGCGCGGCGCCATCGCCGCGTACAACAAGGCCGTCAAGACCGCCGAAGCCGCCGGCGATGCGGGCAGCCGCGAGCTGTTCGAGCACATCCTCAAGGACGAGGAGCGCCACGAACTGTTCCTCGAATCCCAACTCGCGATGATCGTGACGGTGGGCATAGCCAACTACCTGTCGGAACAGATGAAGGAGTAAGGCTGTGGGCTGCAGCGTACAGCCCACAGTCTACAGCCTGCAGCCTTTGTTCTTGACGGCGGCAGGGGGCCGAGGTTTTGGGAACCTCATGCGCGGGCCGCGCGTCGGTATGGGAGACGGGGAACGTGGAGAGCAACGCAGCGGGGGGTGTCTTGGCAGTAAACCCTCCCCGTCGGGGATTTCCGCTTGCCAGGCGGCAATGGTATACTGCCATCGGGTTTCGTTCCCCCCGAGACGAAAACATTAGATTTTTATGAAGAAGAGACCGGATAACGAGCTTGGGTTGGACGTGCCAATGCCCCCCATTATGCCTTCCGTCGAGGAGCTGGAAGCCAGCCAGACGCTGCGCTGCCGCGTCTGCGGCAGCCCCGGCGCCAGCAAGCGCCACGACATGCTTTGTTGGGTATGTCGGCGCTTGAAGATCAGCGCCTGGAAGGATATCGAGAAAATCTCTCTCCCCGAATAAATCGCCGACGGACAAACCGCAGATAACCGGGAGCGCCTGCCAGGTGAGGCGATGGGCCTGCCCGGCCGTTACAGCGGCACGGCGATGTGGGTATCGGTGTCGGCGACTCCCTCCAGGTTGTGAATACGGCCCAGGACCAGGTCGCGGAGCTGCGCCTGGTCGGCCACTTCCACCTGGGCGATGATGTCGGGACGGCCCCAGCAGGCGTGGGCCACTTTGACTTCCGCCATCTCGCTCATATCGCGGATGACCTTCCTGGCCCACCCCGCGCGCACATTGATAAAGATGTAGGCTTCGACCGGCATAGCGGCATTGTACCGCCCCAAGGGTCCAAGGGTCCAAAGGTTCAAGGGTCCGGAGATTTTGACCTTGTATCCCTGAAGACTTAACATTCGCTTAACATTCATGTGTAAACTGAAAGCTCCCATGACCGGGGCGTTGGTAGCGGCCCCCATCTTGCCAGCCCCCGTGACCATGCGGCGAGCCACATGATTCGCATACTGCCGAGAGAAGAGAAATTCAGCGAGTTGTTCAACCAGCAGGCCACGGTGCTGCACGAGGCGGCCCGGGTGCTGCTCGACATGATGGAGGGGCCGTGCGCCGAGATCGCCGAGCGGGCCAACCAGATCAAGGCGCTGGAGCACCGCGGCGACACCATGACCCACGACATCATCACCCGGCTGAACCGGACCTTCATCACGCCGCTGGACCGCGAGGATATTCACGAGCTCTCCTCGCGCATGGACGACGTGATCGACCTCATCGATGCCACCGCCAGCCGGATGATGTTGTTCAAGATCACGGAGCGCCGGCCGGCGGGCATCGAGCTGGCCCGCATCATCAAGCGGGCGGCGGCGGAAATCGTGGCCGCCGTGCCCCATATCACCGGGGAACGGGACAAGATCCTGGAGCACTGCCAGGAACTGAACCGCCTGGAACACGAGGCGGATACTGTCTGCCGCTCGGCTATCGCCCAGTTGTTTGAAGAGGAGCGCGACCCCATCACCTTGATCAAGTGGAAGGAGATCTTCGAGGTGCTGGAAGCGGCGGTGGACAAGGCCGAGGACGTCTCCGACGTGCTGGAAACCATCGTGCTGAAGAGCGCCTGATTCTTTCCCCGAGACAATGAGCACCACCTTGTTGATTGTCGTCGCGATCGTGCTGCTGGCGCTGGTCTTCGACTTCCTGAACGGGTTCCACGACGCGGCCAATTCCATCGCCACCGTGGTTTCCACGCGCGTGCTGTCGCCCCGCATTGCCGTTGCCTGGGCGGCCTTTTTCAATTTCATGGCCGCCTTCAGCTTCGGCACGGCGGTGGCCAAGACCATGGGGGCCGGCATGGTGCGGCTGGAGGCGGTCACCGAGGCGGTTATCATCGCGGGCCTGCTGGGCGCCATTTTCTGGAACCTGTTCACCTGGTATTTCGGACTGCCGGTCAGCTCCTCGCATGCCCTGATCGGCGGCTACGCGGGCGCCGCCGTAGCCCGCTCCGGCCTGGGCGTGATCATCCCTTCGGGTTGGACGAAGACCCTGGCGTTTATCGTGCTGGCCCCGGCCCTGGGGCTGGTGTTGGGCTTCTCCTTCATGCTGGCGGTGAGCTGGCTGTTTCGCGAACAACCGCCTCGCCGCGTGGACGTCTGGTTTCGGCGCGCGCAGCTTGTCTCGGCAGCTATCTACAGCTTCTCGCACGGTACCAACGACGCGCAAAAGACCATGGGCGTCGTAGCCGGGGCGCTGTTCACCGCCGGCTACCTGAAGAGGTTCGAAATTCCGTTCTGGGTGATCATTGCCGCTTATACGGCGATGGCCCTGGGAACGCTTTCCGGCGGCTGGCGGATCGTGCACACCATGGGCAGCAAGATCACCAAGCTGAAGCCGGTGGGCGGGTTCAGCGCGGAGACCGCCGGGGCCATCACCATTCTCACCGCCGCGCACTTCGGCATTCCCGTCAGCACCACCCACACCATCACGGGAGCAATCGTCGGGGTCGGTTCGCTGCAGCGGCTCAGCGCCGTGCGCTGGGGCGTGGCGGCGCGCATCGTGTGGGCCTGGGTGCTCACCATCCCGGCCTCGGCCGCGGTTGCCGCCGGCATTTTCCTGCTGGTCCGCGCCTTCTACCCCAACGCCTGACGCGACTGGTGGCGGCTTCCTTCCGTCCGTGTAATCGGCGTAATGCGCGGATTTAACCTCGCCTTAACACTCCCCTAGCACGCACTTAACCAAGCCGGAATAACGTGGTGCGCGGGGGTGTATCCCGATGTCGGCGACGCTGCTGATCGTGATCGCTATCATCCTGGTGGCGTTGACATTCGACTTCATCAACGGCTTCCATGATGCCGCGAACTCCATCGCCACGGTCGTCTCCACCCGCGTGCTGTCACCCAGAACAGCCGTGGTCTGGGCGGCCTTTTTTAACTTCGTCGCCGCCTTCACCTTCGGTACGGCAGTGGCCAAGACCATGGGCACGGGCATGATCCGGCTGCAGGATGTGACGCAGTCGGTGATTGTCGCGGGGTTGCTCGGGGCCATCGCCTGGGACCTCTTCACCTGGTATTTCGGGCTGCCGGTCAGCTCCTCGCACGCCTTGATCGGCGGATATGCCGGCGCCGCCATCGCGCGGGCCGGGTTCGGCGTGATCATCCCGCGTGGCTGGACAAAGACTCTGGCCTTCATCGTGTTGGCTCCCACCCTCGGGCTGATCCTCGGCTTCCTGTTGATGCTGGCCGTCAGTTGGATTTTCTACCAGTATCCGCCGCGAAAAATCGACGTCTGGTTCCGCCGGCTGCAATTGTGCTCGGCCGCCAGCTACAGCTTTGCCCACGGAACAAACGACGCGCAAAAGACCATGGGCATTATTGCCGGAACCTTGTTCACCGCCGGCTACCTGACGAAATTCGCGATTCCGTTCTGGGTGGTGCTGCTGGCCCACGCCGCCATCGCCCTGGGCACCCTGACCGGCGGCTGGCGGATCGTGCACACCATGGGCAGCAAGATCACCAAGCTGAGACCGGTAGGCGGGTTCAGCGCGGAAACCGCCGGGGCAGTCACCATTCTCACCGCCGCGCACTTCGGCATTCCCGTCAGCACCACCCACACCATCACCGGGGCCATCGTGGGGGTCGGTTCGCTGCAGCGGCTCAGCGCCGTCCGCTGGGGCGTGGCGGCGCGCATCGTATGGGCCTGGGTGCTCACCATCCCGGCCTCGGCCGCGGTTGCGGTTTTGTTCTTTTGGCTAATTCGCCTGCTGTATCCCAATGCATGAACCAAACCG
>JAPKYU010000098.1 GCA_026394175.1 Acidobacteriota bacterium
TTGCCGGTGTCGTTGAAAACCAGCCCGGTGGTCTTCAGCTCGGTCTTCTGATTGGCGGCCATGAAATCGTTTATGGCCAGCGTGTACTGGCGGCCGGCCTCGATCTGGCGTCCCTGGGTCACAGCCGTGGGAAGCTGCTCGCCGCGGAATTTGCCGACCACCACGGTGTTATCGAAGGGCATCAGGTTCCAGACGTGGCGTGCCAGCAGGTTGCCCGGGCGCAGGCGGTCACGGATGCCGCCGGGATTCATGTAGGCCAGGTCGGCGCCGGTCGCCTCGCGCATGGCCTCTTCGATCAGGGTTCTCAGCGCGGGTCCCGCGATCTCCTGTGTAGCCGCGCCGATGCGCACGTCCACGATCTTCGCCACCCGCTTGTCCCACTTGGCGACCCGCGCGGCCACGTCGCCGGCGGCGGGCAGCGCCCGGGAGTCGATCCGGATGCGCTTCCAATTCCAGGATGCGATCCGGCCGGCGGCCAGGTCAAGTTGCAGGTCCAGCCGGCCGAGGTCGCGGCCGTAGCTGTCGCTGCGGACCAGCACCCGGCCGTCTTTCTCGCGGGCAGATTCCAGCGCGCCGTGCACGTGTCCGGCAATGACCACTCCGGCGGCGGGCAGCGCATCCAGCACCGCGGGGTCGCCGGTGTGCGCCAGGATCACAACCAGATCGGCGCGGCCGCGGACTTGAGCGCAGTATTTGCGAACCGTTTCGACGGCCGGCAGCGTGCGCCACGGCCCCATGCGGTCCGGCGTGGTGAGAGCGGCAAGGTCGTCCATGATGACTCCGATGAGGGCCACCCGGATTCCCTTCACGTTCTTGATGACGTAAGCGCGGCCGGTCAGCAAGCGTCCGTTCGCATCGACCACGTTGCCGCAGACGATGGGAAAGCGCGCCGCGCGCAGAAACCGGGGCACCATCTGCCAGCCGTAATCGAACTCGTGGTTGCCCAGCGTCGCGGCATGGTAGCCGAACCGGTTCACGATTTCGTACACCGGCAGGCCGCGGTAGATGGTGGAGACGGGGCTGCCCTGAACGAAATCGCCGGCATCCACCAGCAGACAGGCGCCGGCCGCCGCGCGCTCCCGCCGGATGGCCGTGGCCAGGTGAGCGAAGCCGCCGCGGCCTTCCTGGTCGGGCGTCAGCCGCGCGTGCAAGTCGTTGGTGTGCAGAATGGTGAGCGAGCGGAGCGGTTCCGCGGCCGGCGCCGCCAGCACCGACAGCAGCACTACGGCGATCAAGCGCCAGAAGCGAAGCATGCCGGGCAGTATAACCGGAGGGAGTCGCCTGCCGCTCAAACTCTTCCGCTCGCGCATTCGGCGAGGCGACCGGGGCCTGAGCGCCGCAAATCACCACAGGGCGCGTGAGTAATGCCGGTGGATTTTGTCGTCCTTGGTGACCAGCGGCGCGTTATTGGCCTTGGCGTTAGCGACGATCAGGCGGTCGAAGGGGTCACGCCCCCAGGCTTCTTTCAGCGCCTGATCGACCACCGTCCGGAAGGGCAGATCGCATACGCGAAGCCCGAGATCCTCGGCCAGCAGACTGACCACTCTGGACGCAGTCGGGTGCAGACGGCCAATCTCGTGAAGGAGTTCCAGTTCCAGGACAGCAGCAGGAGAAACCACCAGTTCCTGGTCCTCAATGGCCTGGCGCGCGGCTGCGCCGAGCTTGTCGGCGTCCCCGAGATAAAGCCGGACGAGAACGTGCGTATCCAGGTAGATCATCTAAGTTCAGTCCATTCTTTCGACCAATCCATGCCGATGATGTCGTCGGGGTCGCCGTCGAAGCCACGGCGTTTCTTGAGACGGGCGAGCTTCGAGGCGCGTTTGGCAGGAACGATTCTTACGATTCTTCCTTTCCGGACAATCTCGACGGGCGTTCCCGTGGCAATGGCCTGGTCCAGAATCCGGTAGACGTTCTCCCGGAGCTTCGAAGCGGTGATTTTCATCGACTCCTCCGTCTCATAATATCATACGTACGCCCCATGGAGATAGCACGTACGACTGCGCCCCTTGTTGAGAACCGGCGAAAGAGGAGTCAGAAGGAACTGGCGGTGAGGGAGGGATTCGAACCCCCGGTGGCGTTTCCACCACAGCCGCTTTCGAGGCGGCCCGATTCAACCGCTCTCGCACCTCACCGCGAGGGGACAGGTTGCAGGATGTAGGTGGCAGGTTGCAGGCGGGCTCAGTTCCGCCACCCGCGACTCTACGATCGTTTTTGCTGGAAGAAGCTGCGAATCAGTTCGGCGCATTCCTCCGCTAAGACGCCGCCGGCCACCTCCGTGCGGTGGTTCAGGCGGGGATCGTCGGCGATGCGGTACAAGGAACGAACAGCGCCGGCCTTCGGATCATCGCAGCCGTAAACAAGGCGTGCCAGGCGCGCCTGCACGATCGCTCCCGCACACATCGCGCAAGGCTCAATTGTAACATACAGGTCGCAGGTGGGCAGGCGGTGGTTGCCGACGGCGCGGGCCGCCTGGCGCAGCGCGAGAATCTCGGCGTGCGCGGTGGGGTCGCAATCGGCGATGGTGCGGTTGTGCCCGCGGCCAACCACGGCGCCACCCTCGACTACAATGGCGCCTACCGGCACCTCGCCTGCGGCTTGCGCGGCCTCGGCTTCCTCCAGCGCCAGGCGCATGAACTGCTCATCCTGTTGGTCCACCACCCGATTGTAGCAAAGCGGGCGAAGCGGTTCTGTCGCGAGGGCCTCGGTCGCTCCTCGCCGTAACCGCCCGGCAGGGGGGCGTCACGCCTGGCCCGTGGTCCCGATCCGGCGGCGTACCTGGGAGAAGGCCACGCCGAGTCCCATCAGGAAGATGAGGAAATGCAGCAGGCCGCCGACATACGGGAGGTTCATGGCCACATACACGACCACCAACCCCAGCAACAGCGCCAGGACGAAGGGCCCGGCCTTCCCTGCGGGCGGTTCCATCCAGGTCTGGCCGACCCAGGCGGCCACGAAAATCTTGGCCAGGTAAAGCCCCAGCAGCCACAGCGCCAGCGAGATCAGCCCCAGGGGCAGACCGATCAGGGTAATGGCCACCAGAACAGCGGCGATGGGGGTGGCCACCAGAAGCAGGAAGCCGACACCCAGCTTGCGCAGGATGGCGACAAGCGTATCGGCGCGGAACGTGAAAGCAGCCGGGAAAAGCCAGTACAGCAGCAGTCCGATCACCAGGGCGCCGGTCAGGCAAACGGCCTCCCAGGCATAGAACTTCCACTGCCCGTAGCGGCTCACCTTGGCCGGCAGCAGATGCGTGTCGCCCCTGCCGGCAACAGTCGCGCCGGAATCGATGCGAACATTCTCCTTTCTCGGAACGTAGGCATCAAGATTGCCGCCCACGCGGGCGGGCGCCACCAGCGTGACGCGGTCGGTGCGCGTCCTCAGGTTCCGGCCGATGTTGCCGCGCACCTCCAGCATCGCGCCGGCCACCGAAGCATCACGCCCCACGGCGCCATCCAGGTGGGTCTCGGCGGCGAGCGAGATGGCATCACCGTCCACGCGTGCCGGCGAACGAAGCGCGACGGATTGCGCGAAATTCACGGTGCTGCCAACTACATGTCCCGAAGTGTCGGCCCACTGGGAGAAGCTGAAGACGTTGCCACCCACTGTCCCTTCCACATCCACGGTCTGGGCGAAGCAGATGGCATCGCCCTTCACCGTCCCCTTGATCGAAACCCGCCTGGCAAAAGCCATCAGATTGCCGGTAACGACGCCGTCAACGAACACGGCGTCGCCGGCGGCGAACAGCGTGTCATCGACGGTCTGGCCCGCGGGAACGGTGATGGTGCCCCTGCCGGTGCGTCTCTCCAGCGCGTAGCTCGGCGTCACCAGCACCAGGGCCATCATCAGCGTGAGCAGAACCGCGGCAGTGGTGACCCGGCGCCGCAGAAGGAGCCAGCCACCGGCTAGAAATAAAAACACCAGCGCCAGCGCGCCGGCGACGCCAATCATGGAAGTGAACATAGTAGTCTCCTCTTCAATCAAATAGCGGAGGCCGTAGAACAGAACGCTCAGGGGAAGGTCGAGGCGGAGGTGGTCCAGCCATTCGTAGCCGGCGGGCAGGCGCAGCGAGCCGATCCAGGCGATGAGGGCCTGCACGCCGGCGGCGCCGGCCAGCGCCGCCGCGCCTGGCCCCAGCACGCCGCGCAACCGCGCCGCACGCGCAGTGAGCGCCGGACACGCCGGCACGGCCACGCCCTCCTCCGCATCGGCCCGGAGCAGCTCCGCCAGCAGGCGGTCCACGCCTCGCAACTCTTCCACTAATTCGCGGCAGCGCTGGCACTCGCCCAAGTGCAGTTCCACCTGCCGGGCTTCCTCGACCGGCAACTCGCCGTCGGCATAGATGGAGTAAGTCAATTCCGGATAACAGTTCATGGCTTGGGCTCCCGTGATAGCGCCAGCAGGGACCGCTGCAGTTCCTTCTTGGCCCGCCAGAGCAGGGTCGCTACATGGTTGCGGTTCAGCCCCAGCGCGGCCGCAATCTGGTGGTAACTGAACTCGCCGTGGTATCGAAGCACCACGACCAGGCGGGTCCGCTCGGGAAGGGCCTCGAGAGCCGCCCGCACAGCGGCACTCCGCTCGGCCACTAGCAGTTCCGCCAATGGCGATGGCGCCGCTGTTGCCGGCTCGTTCCACTCCGCCGCGCGGGAATCGAACACGCGCTGCTCGACGCGCCGGCCGCG
>JAPKYU010000244.1 GCA_026394175.1 Acidobacteriota bacterium
GGCCCCCGTCTTGCACTCGCGGCTCTGTTGGTTCCGTCCCGCCCTGCGGGATGGTCCTGGTTTGTCTGTTCCCCATTCCTCCGACTGCCCTTAACTGCCTGAGAACCAGACGGATGCGATAAACGGGATTCCCTCTATTATTTTTGGTATTTCTTTCAAGGCCCTGTTGTGATATAAGAGAAGTACTTTGCTGTCAGAGGATTAAAGCGCCAGTGACGGGCCCGAATTGGAAGTTGAATTGCTCTGATCCATCGCCGTGGGGGAATCTCTACCCCGTCGCTGCTATCCCAGGAGCGATCGGTAGCCGGTTGTTCCGTAGGCGGCTGAGGGGCTTGGGAGCCGATTTAGCGGCGGACTCCGGGCTGGCCAATAGGCCAAGCCTGGGGATCGCCGCCGGGGGAGGGGTCCCCCACATTAGGCGCTCAATGAGAACCGAGTTCAGGCCGCGCTTCAGCACCGTGCTCGTGGGGATGCTCACGATTGCCCTCGGTGTGTTGGCCTGGGTCAATTTTCAACAGCAGCGGAAGTATCGGGCGCCTTACGACGGCGTGACCTGGGAAGACGGTTCGGGCCGGGTGTTTGCGCGCCAGGTTGAGCCGGGTGGCCCGGCCGAGCGCGCCGGCATTCGCGCCGGCGATTGGCTGATGGCCATCAACGGCGTACCCATCGTTCAGACCACACGCGTGGCGCGCATGCTGTACCGGGTAGGCGCCTGGGGCGAAGCCGAATACGTGCTGGTGCGGCAGGGACAAGCGCTGAAGGCCCGCGTGATTGCCGAACCCGGCCCCAGCCGCTCGCCGCTCGATGGCTACCTGCAATTCGTCGCCGTGCTGTACCTGGCCATCGGCCTGTTCGTGGTGCTGCGGCGGGCGCAGGCTCCGCGTGTCCTGCACTTCTACCTGTTCTGCCTGGCTTCCTTCGTCCTGTACTTCTACCGCTACACGGGCAAGCTGAACAATTTCGACTGGACGATTTACTGGGCCAACGTGGCCGCCACGCTGCTGCAGCCGGCCCTGTTCCTGCACTTTGCGCTGGCCTTCCCCGAGCCCAAGCCGTGGGTGCGGAAGCGGGGGTGGCTGGTGCGGATGGTGTATGCGCCGGCCGCGCTGCTGCTGGTGGTGCAGGCGGCGGCGGTGACCGAGGTGCTCGAGGTCCGCGCGCCCATGGCGCTGGTTTCCTGGTGGCTGGACCGCATCGCCTACGCCCACTTGGCCGCCTTGTTCCTGGCCGGCATTGCGGTGCTTTACTACAATTACCGCCGGGCGGAGACCCCGCTGGCCCGCTTGCAGATGAAGTGGCTGACGCGCGGCGTGGCCCTGGGCATCGTCCCCTTTGCCGCCTTCTACGCGCTGCCGTTCCTGTTCGGCGCGCTGCCCTCGGGCTGGATGGAACTGTCGGTGCTGTCGCTGCTGTTCATCCCGCTGACCTTCGGCTACGCCATCGCGCGCTACCGGCTGATGGACGTGGACATCCTGTTCCGGCGGGGCGCGGCCTACACGCTGGCTACCATGCTGCTGATCGGGCTGTACTTCACGGCCATCGCCCTGATCGGCAACTTCTTCAGCGCCAATCTGCCGGCCACCGGCACCACCGGGCTGGTGGTGGCCATGGTGGTCAGCGCCATCCTGTTCCAGCCGCTGCGCCTGCGCATCCAGGAACGCCTGGACCGCTATTTTTACCGCGACCGCTACGACTATCGCCGCACGCTGACCGAGTTCGGCCGCGAGCTGAGCGCGCGGACCGACCTGGAGCCGCTGCTGGGCGCAGTGGTCGAGCGGCTGTCGCGCACCCTGACGGTCGATAAGGTGGCCGTCTTCCTGCTGGACGAGCAGGGCCGGGTCACGCTGGAGCGCTCCCTGGGCTTGTCGTTCGCCGGCCAACTGGACCTGCGGTTCCTGGATCCCGGACGAGGGGAACTGGCGCGCGGCTGCCTGTTCTTCGAGAACACCCGGCTGGTGCCCGGCGAAGCGGAGCCGGCCCGGGCCTCCATCGCCGCGCTGGACCTGCACTACTACGTGGCCTGCCGCGCCCAGGGCCGCATCGTGGCCTTCCTGGGCCTGGGCAAGACGGCGGAGAACGACTTGCTGTCCAGCGAGGACGTGGCCCTGGTGGAAACGCTGTCCGGCTACCTGGGCGCGGCCGTTGAAAACGCCCAGCTTTACGCCAGCCTGAAGCGCAAGGCCGCCGAGTATGCGCGGCTGAAGGACTTCAGCGAGAACATCATCGAATCCATCAACATGGGGATCCTGGTGCTGGACCTGAACGACCGCATCGAGAGCTGGAATACCCAGTTGGAGCTGATGTACGGGCTGTCGCGCGACCAGGCTTACGGACGGCCCATCGACGAAGTGTTCCCCGCCGAAGTGGTGGCCGAGTTGGTGCGCTTCCGCGGCGACGAGGGAATTCACAACTTGTACAAGCACCACGTCCGCACCCCGTCGGGTGAGGAGCGGGTGCTGAACATCGCCATCGCCCCCCTGGTCAGCAAAAGCTTCGAGTTGATCGGGCGGCTGGTCATCTTCGACGACGTGACCGAACAGGTGGAGTTGGAGCGCCAACTCGTGCAGGCCGAGAAGCTCAGCTCCATCGGCATGCTGGCCGCGGGCGTGGCCCACGAGGTGAACACGCCGCTGTCGGTCATTTCCAGCTATGCGCAGATGCTGGCCAGGCAGTTGCCGGCCGAGCAGCACGGCAAGCTGCTGGACAAGATCATCAAGTCCACGTTCCGGGCTTCGGAGATCGTCAGCAACCTGCTGAACTTCTCGCGCACCGGCAACGCGGAAATGGGCGCGCAGGACCTGAACGCGGTGATCCGCGATACGGTGGCGCTGCTGGAGCACACGCTGAAGACCAGCGGGGTGCGCGTGGATGCGCGCCTGTGCGGGGAGGCGCCCCTGGTGCAGGGCAACACGGGGAAGCTGCAGCAGGTGTTCCTGAACCTCTTCCTCAACGCCCGGGACGCCATGCCGGAGGGCGGCAGGCTTCGCGTCACCACCGAAACCAGCGAGGCCGCCGTCCGCGTGGAAGTGTCCGACACCGGGCTGGGCATCCCCCGGGAGAACATCCAGCGCATTTACGATCCTTTCTTCACCACCAAGTCCGCCCGCCCGGGCAACGGCGGCGAGCCGCGTTCCGGCACGGGCCTGGGTCTGTCGGTTACCTACGGCATCATCAAGGAACACGCGGGCAAGATCCGGGTCGAAAGCGTGCCCGGGCACGGCACCTCTTTCCTGCTGGAATTTCCAAGGTTGCGAAAGGCGGTTAGCGTTTGACCACCTCCCAGGGAAGGATCCTGATTATTGACGACGAGGCAGAGGTCCGCGAGGCTCTCGAAACCCTGCTGAGCCAGGAGGGCTTCGAGGTGGAGCCGGCCGAGGCCGCCGAACCGGGCCTGCGCCTGATCGAGCGCCGCGTCTTCGACCTGGTGCTGCTGGACGTCAAGCTCCCCGGCATGGACGGCATCGAGGCCTTGGAGCGGATCCGCCGCATGGATCCCGCACTGCCGGTGTTGATGATCACCGCCTACGCCTCGGTGGAAAACGCGGTGGCGGCCATGCGCGCCGGCGCCCGCAACTATTTCACCAAGCCCTGGGACAACGACAAGCTGGTCGCCGATATCCGGACTACGATCCATGCCCGCCGCCTGGAGACCGAGAATGTCCAGCTCAAGCGGGCCCTGAAGGAACGCTACAACTTCCCCAACATCATCGCCAAGAGCGAGCGGATGCTGAAGATTTTCGACCTGGTGGAGCAGATCGCCGCCAGCCGCGCGACGGTCCTGCTGGCGGGGGAAAGCGGGACGGGCAAGGAGCTGATCGCCAAGGCCATTCACGCCCAGTCGCCGCGCGCCGACCGCCCCTTTGTTCCGGTGAACACCGGCAGCATGCCCGTCGATCTGCTGGAAAGCCTGCTGTTCGGCCACGTCAAGGGCGCCTTCACCAGCGCCATCGCCTCGAAAAAAGGGTTTTTCGAGGTGGCCAACCAGGGCACGTTGTTCTTCGACGAAATCGGCACGGTGGGCCTGGAGACGCAGGCCAAGCTGCTGCGCGTGATCCAGGAGCGCGAATTCACTCCGCTCGGCTCCACCGACCAGATCAAGGTGGACGTGCGCATCGTGGCCGCCACCAACGTCGATCTGCGGCGGCTGGTGGCCGAGGGCAGGTTCCGCGAGGACCTGTTCTACCGCCTCAACGTCATCGCCCTGAACCTGCCGCCTCTGCGCGACCGCAAGGAAGATATCCCGCTTCTGGTGGACTGTTTCCTGAAGAAGTACTGCGAGGAGAACCAGAAGGCGGTCCGCCGCTTCGCGCCCGAGGCCATGCGCTACCTGATGGACTATAACTGGCCGGGCAACGTGCGCGAGCTGGAAAACGTGGTGGAGCGCGCCGTGGTGCTGTCCCGCGACCTGGTCGTCGATCCTTCGCTGCTCCCCGAGACCCTCCTGGAGCACTCCGGAAAAGGTCCCCAGCTCTTTTCTTTCCTCGACACCCGCCCCGATGCCTCGCTGTTCGAGATCCTGGATGAATGCGAACGGCGCGTCATCGCCAACATGCTGGAGAAGACCAACGGGAGCCAGACGGAAGCCGCGGAGCGCTTTCAGGTCCCGCTTTCCACCTTGAACCAGAAGATCAAGCGGCTGAATATCGAAGTCAAGCGCAAGGGCCGCAACGCGCATTCTCGCGAGCGCGAAGAAGTCGCCGCTCGAAACTAATCCGGCTTCAGGCCAAGATACCAGGCGCCGAGCCCTCAAGAACTCCTCACCGGCTCCCTGTGCTTCTTAGTTGTGCCACTGAGTTAACATCTTTCGAAATAGATACTTACCATCATTGCGTAGTGCCAGCCAATAATTAGAGAGAATTTATTTGACAATTGCCGAACTTGGTTTCAATCTTCGCATTGATGAATATCCAGAAGTTCATTAATGATCTGCGGCGGCGGCGGGAACTGCTGGATGAGGCGATCTTTGCGGCCGAGCGGCTGGCAGCCGAGGGGCGGCGCGGCCGGCCGCCGGGCCGCCCGCCGGGACGGCGTGCTCCCGGCCGCCCTCCGGCGGCGAAGCGTGCGTCGCTCCGCGGGCCGCGGCCCGAGCGTCCACCAGCGGCGGCGTGAAGGGGACAATCGCCTGGCGGTTGTTCGCGATCAGATCGTCTTTTCTCCGGTCCACTGCCAATAGGGTTTACTCAGGCGCGCTGTGAAGGCCTGGGCTACGGAAAAGGGTGCCGCGGCTCAACGCTGAGCGGCCGTCGAATTTTGCGAGTACCTCAGAAGCCGGCTTCCGGTGCGGCCCGCCGCCTGTGACCTAAGTCATAGCCTGCCGCCAGCCGGCCAGTTAGCCTTGTAGCCATGGGGAATGGGCAGAGCGCCGTCCTGGAACGCGAAGAGACTGCCGAGGGCCAGCCTGTCCGGAACAAGCCCGGGCGGCGGGCGGCGCCCGACCGCTCGCAGCAACTCCGCTGCATCGCGGCCATTTTCCTGGCCGTGGTGCTGTGGGCGCAACTCACCGGCCACTGGAAGTCCCGGATCCCGTCGGAGGCCTACTTCGATCTGATCCCCCGCGCCTCCCAGTTTTCGCATCCTTAGACTGTGGGCCGTAGGCTGTGGGCTGTGGGAACCGGCCTACAGCCCACAGCCTACGGCCCACAGCCTACTTGCGGCGGAAGGGATAAAGCGAGCGGACGGCCAGGATGCGGGCCGGCTCCTTGCCGGCATAGAAGCCGACCGTGCAGTTGAGGCGGAAGAAGTAGGCGTCACCGGCCCTGGCCGGGCGCCGTCCCTCGATGCCATCCACGCCCCCGCCGGCCACCATCTCTCCCCGGCCATCCAGCAGGATGTAGATTTCTTCCTCGGAGTCGTGGTGGTGGGGGAAATTGGTGCCGCCCGGCGCGAACTCCATCACGTAGAGGCTGGTCAGCACCTGTCCGGCGGCAATGCGGTCGCGCGTGCTTTTCACGTCGCCCATCAACAACTGGTACAGCACCGAGGGCGGATGGCTGGCCAAGGTCTGCTTCTTTACCTCGTCGATGTTGGCGATGAGCAACTTCGGTGGGATAGGCGGACTGGTTCCCGCCGGCATCCTGAAGCCCATCACCATGGCGCGGCAGACCTGCGGCGAAGAGTTCGACAGGCTGTGCCGGACGCCGGGAGGCAGATACAGGAAATCGTTCTTCTTTACCGGGGCCTGCTCGCCGGCGTAGTCCAGCACCCCGGCGCCTTCCAGGATGACGTACACCTGCTCCTCGGCCGGGTAGGAAACGGGCCGGCAGGCGCCGCCGGGCGCGACCGTGATTTCGCCGAACCGCGCCACGCCGCGGACCATGCCGGCGACCGGATCGCCCGCGCCGAACACCGGCTTGTAACCGCACGCCGGCGTGGTTACGTCGGCCGCCTTGAGCTCAATGGCCGGAATGTGCCGGTGCAGGAACGTCGGATCCACCGCTCGCTCCTGCGCCGGGCAGTTCACCACCAAGGCACAAAAAACACAAAGTACACAAAGAATACTTGGTGTAACTTTGTGTCCTTGGTGTCTTTGTGGTGAATCGTCAGTACGTGATCTTGTTGACATAGTTGCCGTCCTCGTCGTAGTGCGGCCAGGGGCCCACGCGGCGGAAGCCGGAAACGATAAAATCGTCGAACATCGGTGTGGGCTCGAAATATCCCGGATAGCGCAAGTGTTCTTTAATAACCGGCTCGTTCAACTCCACGCCCAGCCCGGGCGAGTCGGGCACCGCGATGTAGCCGTCCTTGACGATGGGCTTGGGCACGCCGGTCACCAGGTCCTGCCACCAGGGCATGTCCACGGCGTGGTTCTCCATGACCACGAAATTGCGCAGCGTGGCCGCCAGGTGCACGGAGGCCATGCAGCCCACGGGCGAGCCGGCAAAGTGCAGCACCGTGGGGATGCCGAACTGGTCGGCGTGATCGGCGATGCGCTTGGTTTCGCGCAGGGCCCCGGAGGTTTCCGGGTCCGGCTGGATCAGGTCCACCGCCTGGTTCTCGATCAGGTTCTGGAACCCCTCCTCCAGCCCGAAGGCGTCTTCGCCGGTCAGGATCGGCGTGGTGGTGGCGTCGCTGATCTTCTTGAACCCGCGCCAGTCCTTGTAGCTGATGAAATCCTCGGCCCAGGCAAGCTGGTAGGGCTCAAAGGCGCGGGCGTAGCGGATGGAGTCGTTGACCGAGAGCCGGCCGAAGTGGTCGGCGGCCAGGGGCTGGTCCCAGCCGATGGCGTCGCGCACCGCCGCGATGTATTCGCACAAGTATTTCAACCCCTTCTCGGTGGCCGCGCCGTTTTGGTGGACGGCGCCGGGCCGGTCGGCCACCATGCTGGTGTACAGGTCCATCTTGAAGAAGGTGAAGCCCATCTGCTTGCGCTTCAGCAGGCGCTGGCCGTAGACCTTGGGGTCCTTGTGCCCGGTGGTGTCGCAGTAGATGCGGATGCGGTCGCGCAGCTTGTCGCCCACCAGCCGCCAGGCGGGCGCGCCATGGACTTTGCCCGCGATGTCGTGCAGCGCCATGTCCACGGCGCTATATCCTCCGCCCATGCGCCCTTGCCCCGCGAACAGCCGGATGCCGCGCAGGAGGGAGTCGATCTCCAGCGGGTTCTTGCCCAGGAGGTGCGCCTTGAGGATCAGGGCGATGCCTTTGACGCCCGCGTCGCGCACTTCCCCCAGGCCGTAGACGCCCTGGTTGGTGTCGATGCGGATGAGGGGGTAATCGTAGTTGGCGGCCACCGTGCAGGCGCGCATGTCGGTGATGCGCAGCTTGCTCGGCGCGGAATTCCTGTTCACGCCGCCGCGTGGCGGCGCTTGTCCGGGCGCCTGCCCCAGCGCTTTCGCCGCCACCGGCACGCCCGCCAACCCGCCCAGCATTTTTCTCCGGCTGATCTTGGACATCTTCGCCTCCGTCCAGAGCAATTAAACCACCAAGACGGCGGGAGGCCAAGAGCCCGCAGACCTAAAGTAGCTACCTGGCATATAATGGAGCTACCATGGTGACAGTCGGCAGCAAGCAGCTTAAAAACCGTTTGGGGAAGTATCTCGAGCTCGTGCGGCAGGGGAACCCCGTTCAGATCACGAATCGCGGCCGGCCCATAGGCTGCATCATCCCCGCCCAAAGCCGCCAGGCGACCGAAGACGCCGCGAGGCTGGCGCGGTTGGTGGCCGAAGGCGCGGTGAAACTAGGGTCCGGGCGGCTATCGCGTGGGAAGCCCACCGTGTTGAAGCCCGGTCCGAGTATCCTGGAGATGCTGGACGAG
>JAPKYU010000613.1 GCA_026394175.1 Acidobacteriota bacterium
ATGGTGTCGGTCGGGAACTGCGGTTCCAGCGAGTAGGCCAGCTTGTTCTTGTTGTCGTCGTAAAGGGGAAGGATCACCTCATCGGGAATGATGCTGCGGCCCGACAGGGCGAAGTAAGGCTTGTCCTCGTCGGCCACCACCCCGCTGTAGCCGTTGGAATTGTAAGCAGCCAGCAGCACCCAGGGAACGCGCGGCTGAATGCCCGCGGCTTCCAGGCGGCCGGCGCCCGCTTTGATGCCGTTGGCGCGAATGGGCGGCGAGTAAATATGCGATTCGGTGGGCCGGCCGCTGAAAAACGGCCGCCGGGCGAAGGTGTCACCGTTCAGGCCGTAATAGCGGCGGCCGACGGTGACGCCGTAATCGAGGCGCACGCGATAGATGCCCGCGGGCAGGTCGGCCGGCAGGGTGGGGCGCGCCTGAAACCGCGCTTCGATTTGCCCGGCGACGCGCGCCGCCGCCGTCAGCGATTGCGTCAGGAAAACATCGACCGGGGTGCTGAAGCCATAGGTTCCGAAGCGCTTGGTGACGGCGCCCTGCACGCCGCCCTCGATTGCCAACCCGGTCGGCGTTATCAAAGTGGACATGCGCTCGTCGCTGGCCAGCCGCAGCCGGCCGTCGCCGTCGAAAGTGCGCTCGGCGGTAATCAGCAGGCACAGGCCGTCGGCCTTGATTCCAGCGGCGGCCAGGCCCTTCCAGTGGTTCTCCGTAACCCGCAGAACGGCCGTCACGTCCAGCACGGTTCCCGGTTCCCAGAGCCTTGGGCTGACGCCGGCTTCCGTCTGCCAGTCGCCGTAGAGCGTGTAGCCCGTGTCGCTGAACGTGACCTCTGGTGTGGCTTGGGGGCCGGGAATTGCGGAAATCCTGTCGCCCGGCAGAGCAACGAAAACCGCGAGCAAGAGAAGAAGGGATGGAAGCCAGGGCCGCATTTTCCTCGCTCCTCCGTTGGGCATGATAGTACCAAACCGGGCGCAAGTGAACAGAACGGAAGTACCAGATCAGGCTCGGCTGATATCCGCCCGGTGAGGGCGGCCAGAAGGCTCAATGCCGCTTAACTCTTGCGGGAAAGCCCCGGCGGGGCGGCTGAGGATAGCCCAGCACTTCAGTGCTGGGTGCCGAGCGGAATGGGGACCGAGTCCCGTAGGGACGGCTGAGCGGCTCTGCCATCGGGCATTTCAGCCGTCCCTACGGGACTGCAACCTGCTCGCTCTGCACACCCAGCGTTGAAACGCTGGGCTATCTTCAGTCGCCGCTACGCGGCTCAACGCCGACAGCCAAATGGCATTGGCCGGAAGGCTCGCCCCTGCAACCCCTCGCGGCTCCGTTACCCAGTATGCTCCCACCAATCGCCGGAATCGCGCTGTTTTTCCCAGTTCAGGGCCCCGTCCACGTAAGGGTAAACGCGGGGCGGACCGGGCTGAGGCACAGAGCGGGCCGCGTCCTGGGCCCAGGCGCGGGCGCAGCGCGTGTAGGGGCAGACGGCAAAGCAAATGCTGCAGGCCGTCGTCACCTGCTGCCACTGCTGGTAGCACTTGTAGGCGTCCTCGAACCAGGCCTTGTGCCCCGGGTTGTTCCAGGGGCCGCGCACCTTGTAGCTGGGTTCGTCGTCGAACGAAAGCGCGCCCGCCGGACAAGCCTCGGCGCACATCTTGCACCGCTTGCAGTACGAGGCGGCGCCGAAGTCGATCGGCTCATCACAGGCCATGGGCAAATCGGTGAAGACCTTGCACAAGCGGACGGCGGCGCCGTATTCGGGCGTGACCAGGCGGTTCAGCCGGCTCAACTCACCCAACCCCGCGTCTACCGCGAACGGGATGCTCTGGGCGGTATCGTTGACGCTGGGGATGGCCTGATAGCCCAGACCGCGGATGAATTCCGCGAGCGTGCCGACCGTAAACGCGCACTGGCTGTAGCCCAGCGAGGTGGCCGCGTCGCCGAGCGCGGTCGGACAGCGGGCCATCAGTTCCTGGTCCATGGCCACGGCGATGGCCACCACCCATTTC
>JAPKYU010000469.1 GCA_026394175.1 Acidobacteriota bacterium
ACGATGATCGACATGCGGCGACTCGCGGGTGGGCTACCTCGACTGTTCCACTCCCTAGTTTCGCACACGCGACCGGGCTGTCAAGGATCGGCTTTTTGCGGCGGAGCGATTGTCTCAATCCCGTTCGTGAGGTACGATCAAATGGAGGACGGTTTTGGGTTCTCAGTTTTCAGTTCTCAGTTTTCAGTTGAAGGCTGACGACTGAAAACCGAAAATGGCTACTCCAGCCGGCGGCCTTGGAAGGAGGCGCGGAAGGAATTCGCGGCCAGCCGGCGAAGCTCCCCGATGCTGAGGCCGAGCCTCTCATGCGCCAGCAAATACTCCCCGGCCAAATCCGTCCCGAACATGGCTGGGTCGTCCGTCGATAGGGAAACCAGCAACCCGGCGTCGAGGAAGCCGCGGAGGGGATGCTCTTCGATGGCCCGGACCGCGCCGGTGCGGAGGTTGCTGGACAGGCAAATATCGACGGGCACCTGCTTGTCGGCCAGGTGCTCGATCAGGCGGGCATCCCCAGCGGCTGCCAGGCCGTGGCCGATGCGTTCCGCGCCCAGCGCCCGCAAGGCTCCCCAAATGGATTCTGGGCCCGCCGTTTCGCCGGCGTGCGCGGTCAGCCGCAATCCCTGGGCCCGCGCGTAGGCGTAGACTTCGCGGAACAGCTCCGGCGCGCCGCGCTCTTCGTCCCCGCCGATGCCGATGCCGATCACGCCGCGGCCGCGAAGGGGCACGGCCCGGCGGGTCATTTCCATGGCCGCCTCGGCCCCGAATTGCCGGGTGGCGTCGAGAATCCAGCGCGCCTCCGGCCCGCCGTCCGCCCGGGCCCGCCGATAGCCGGCCTCGATGCCGTCGAAGATCGCTTCCAGCGGCTTCCGCTGCCACAGCAGTACGCCCGCCGCCACGTAGATTTCGGCGTACACCACGCCCTGCTGTTGCAGGCGGCCGAACAGCTTTCGCGTGACCGTTTCGTACTCGGCGGGGCCGGCCAGGTAGTCGCACACCATCTGGAAAGCTTTCAGAAAGCCGCCGAAGTCGGGGTAGTCGTACAGGTCGGCTGGAGGCGGCGGCAGGCCGCGGCAGGCCGCCAGCTCCCGCAGTGTCTCGATCTCCACCGCCCCTTCCAGGTGGAGGTGCACTTCCGCCTTGGGCCAGCCGACAATCAGGTCGCGCATCCCGGCTCTCCGATTTGGCGCCGCATTGTCACACATGCCGATTCATAATGATAAAGGAACCGGGAGCGGAAGCCGCGCGTCGAATGTAGGGGCGAAGTATCATGCGAGTGGCTCTTGCGACCACGCTCTTTTTGTTGATGGCGATCGTGGCGAGCGCGCAGCAGCCTTCTGCAAATCCGCAATCCGTAATCCGCAATCCTCAATCTAGCCCCACGGCGCGCCAGAAGCTGGTGATGAAGGACGGCAGCTATCAGTTCGTCCGCGGCTACCAGGTGGTGGGCGACCGCGTGCGCTATTACAGCATCGAGCGCGACGAGTGGGAAGAGGTGCCTGCTTCGCTCGTCGATTGGAAGGCCACCGAGGCCACCAACCGGAACGAAGAAACCGAGGCCCTCGGCCGCGCTCAGCAGGCCGGCAAGGAATACAGCGAGAGCCAGGCCGATCCGAAACAGTTCCTGGGCCCGGAAATCGCCCCCGGAGTGTTCATCCCCGATGAGGACGGCATCTACATCCTCAAGGCCGGCAAGGCGGTGGCGCTGCCCAGGCAGGAGGCCAGGGCGCGCGTCGATAAGGGGCGGGTGGCCACCAACGTCCTGCTGCCCGTGCCGCTGCTCAAGAACCGCAACCTGGTGGAGATTCCCGGAGCGCGGGCCCAGTTGCGGCTGGATGCCTCACCGGCCGCCTTCTACGCCCATGGCCGGGCGCGCGATGATTCCCGTTACGTAGTCGTGCGCTTGAAGCCGAAGGGCGATGTCCGCCGGGTGGAAGCGATCCTCACCAACATCCTGGGGCGCAATCCCACGCACTCGGGCGAGTACGTCGAGCTGAAGTCGGAGACGGCCGCGCCCAATGTCTTCAAGCTCACTCCGGCGCAACCCCTGGGCGCGGGCGAGTACGCCGTGATCGAGTTTCTCGGCAACGACCTGAACCTGTACCTGTGGGACTTCGGCATCGATAAGGGAACCGAACCGAAGAGGTGACACAGGAGGGAGCGCGCCGCAGATTGCGCAGATTCCCGCGGATTCGGATCCCCGCCATCGACGGATTCGTCTTCCCTGACATATACTGGGGCCAGCAGGCGGGTTCGCATATGACCCTCAACGACTACAAGACGGTGTTATACCGGCAGGAAGACGGCTCCTGGGTGGCGGAGGCCCCGTCGATTTCGGGCTGCTACGCGCTGATGCCCACGCGCGAGGAGGCGTTAGCGGAACTCTCCGCGGTCTTTGACATGATAGCGGCGGAGTATGGCGAGCAGGGTCTGCGATTGCCCGCCGACACTACAGAAATTGTTCATGCCTAGCGCTACCGCTGCCGAACTTCAACGGGTGGCGCGCAAGCTGGGATTCACAAAAACCAGGCACACCGGCAGCCACGAGCGCTGGAACCATCCGGACGGCCGGAGCGTGACAATTCCATTGCATGGCGGCCGGGAAATCGGCCCACCATTATTCTTCAAGATTCTCCGTCAACTGGGCATGGCGCTACAGGAGTTCCAACGGTTGCGCTGACTCGCGATACGGCCGGGGCTTGGTGTCCTGGTGCCTTTGTGGTGAAATGACACCACTATGGCATTCAACCGCAGACAGTTTTTGTTCTGTTCGGCGGCTTCAGTGGCCGCCGGCAGGTTGCTGGCCCAGCAGGCCACGTTGCCGCACGGCTCGCCGGGTGTCACGTTGTACGCGCGGCCGCGCGATTACTCCAATGATCTTCCCCGGTACCTGGCGCGGCTGATGGAGGAGGGGCGCGCCGAGCGCCGCCGCATCCTGGCCGGCATCACCACGCGCGAAAAGCTGCTGGAGCGCCAGAAGTACATCCGCGACAAGATGTGGGAGCTGCTGGGCGGGCCATTCGAGAAGACGCCTCTGAACCCGCGCGTGACCGGAAGCGTGCCGCGCCAGGGCTACCGCATCGACCGCCTGGTGTACGAAAGCCGCCCGGGCCTGTTCGTCACTTCAAACCTGTACGTGCCGGAGGGCCGCGGCCCGTTTCCTGCCATCCTGGGTTCGATGGGGCATTCGGCCAACGGCAAGGCTCACCGCCCCTACCAGACCCTGTTCCACACGCTGGCGCGTAAGGGCTACATGGTGCTGGCCTTCGACCCCTTCGGGCAGGGGGAGCGCATCGAGTACCCGGGCGCGGTCCCGGGGACTTCAACGCTGGGCGGCCCGACGCGGGAGCACGACTACGCGGGCAAGCGCCTGCTGCTGCTGGGCGTCAACTTCGCCCTCTACCGCGCCTGGGACGGCGTTCGCGGCATCGACTACCTGCTCAGCCGCTCCGACGTCGATCCGGAGCGGATCGGGTGCGGGGGGCAGTCCGGCGGCGGCACCATGACCATGTACCTGGCCGCGCTGGACCAGCGCATCCGCGCCGCCGTGGTGTCGGAAGGAAACACCGAGAACGTGGCCCAGGCCGATTTCGAGCCGCCCGGCGCGGTCGATGACGCCGAGCAGAACCTGGTGCCTTCGCTGGTCCACGGCATCGACCGCTTCGACTTCCTTCACGCGGTGGCGCCGCGCGCGCTGCTGATCACCATCACCAACAAGGATGCCGGCAGCACCTATGGCCCCGACTACGTCAACGACGGCATGGCGCTGATCGAGGAGTTGAAGAAAACCTATGCGCTGCTGAACGCCGCCGGCCGCGTGGCGCTGGTCGAGACACCGATGCGGCACGCCTACAGCTACGAGCACCGGCGCGCCAGCTACGGCTGGTACAACCGCTGGCTGGGCGGCAACGTGCCCGGCCGTGACGACAGCGAGCCGCCCGTCACTGTGGAAGAAGACAAAGCGTTGTGGTGCACGCCGAACGGCTCGGTGGCGGCCTTGAACGGCGAATCCAGCTTCACGCTGACCCGCAAGCTGGCGGCCAAAACCAGGCCCGCCGCGCCGCCCACCGAGGAGACCATCCGCCGGGTGCTGGGCCTGCTGCCCGTCGATCGGGCGGCCGAGGCAAGCATGCCCGTGCCTCACCAGTTGCTGAGCACCACCGAGAAGCACGATCACGCCATCGACGAGATGGACATCACGAGCGAGCGCGAGATCCACGTGCCGGTCTGGGTGGTGCGGCCGCTGAAAGCCGCGGAGAAGCTGCCCGCCGTCCTGATGCTCTCGGATTCGGGCAAGGAGGGCTTCGTGGCGGAAGGAGGCATGGCGGCGGATTTCGCCGCCGCCGGAGCGGTCTTTTCCAGCGCCGACCTGCGGGGCCGCGGCCAATGCGCGCCCCGCCCGCCCTCGCGCGGGCCGAACTATTACAGCGGGCGCGGCGAAGACTTCTACATCTGGGACACGCTGATGCTGGGCAGGCCTATGCTGGGCGGCTACGTGCATGACGCCCTGCAAGCGTTGCGCTGCCTGCGCCATCGCCCACAAGTCGATCCCGCGCGCCTTTGGGTGATCGGGCAGGGAACCATGGGCGTGGTGGCGCTGTTGGCGCTGGCCCTGGATCCGGCGCTGCACGGCGCCTTCCTGCAGAGCGCGCTCAGCGAGTATCGCTCCATCGTGGAAAACGACCGCTACACCACCCCGTTCCGCATTTACGCTACGGGCCTGCTGCGCCACTTCGACCTGCCCGACGTGGCGGCCCTGGCCGCGCCACGCAAACTGGTGCTGCTCAACCCTCTGGATCAGGCCGCCGTCCGCCTGCTGACCAAGGCGGCGCCCGCGGTGCGCCTGGCGAAGATTTATCCTTCGGCGGCCATCGCCATGGCCGACCCGGTCACGGCCAGTACATTTATGCGCTGGATCAAGGAATGAGCCGCTGGCGGCTGGCGGCTGACGCGCGGTGGCTGGCGAAGTTGTAGGGGCGACCCTTGTGGTCAATGTCACTTATTGAACGTGACGCCCGCGCTCCCAGCCCGAATTCGGGCCAGGGCGGCGTTCTTCGAGGCTTCCGCCTGTTCTATAATTAGAGATTCCGCTTATGATGACGGGCAACGCTATTCGCAAGCGCTTTCTGGATTATTTCGCCGAGCGCGGCCATCGCGTGGTGAAGAGCTCGCCGCTGGTGCCGGCCAACGACCCCACGCTGCTGTTCACCAACGCCGGAATGAACCAGTTCAAGGACGTGTTCCTGGGGCTGGAGAAGCGCCCGTACACCCGGGCCTGCACGTCGCAGAAGTGCGTGCGGGCCGGCGGCAAGCACAACGACCTGGAGAACGTGGGCCGCACCCGCCGCCACCACACCTTCTTCGAAATGCTGGGGAACTTTTCCTTCGGCGATTATTTCAAGAAGGAGGCCATCGCCTATGCCTGGGAGCTGGTGACGGCCCCGGAGCCGCTCGGTTACGGCCTGTCCAAGGACCGCCTCTACGTCACCATTTTCCGCGAGGACGACCAGGCCGACCAGCTCTGGCGGAGCGAAGCCGGGGTGCCGGCCGAGCGCATCTTCCGCATGGACGAAAAGGACAATTTCTGGGCCATGGGCGACACGGGGCCGTGCGGGCCCTGCTCGGAAATCCATTACGACATGGGCGCGGAAGCCAGCGACGAGGGGCACGCCGATTGCCGCTTTCCGTGTGAGTGCGGCCGCTACGTCGAGCTCTGGAACCTGGTGTTCATGCAGTACAACCGCGACGCGGCCGGGACCATGACGCCGCTGCCGCGCCCCTCCATCGACACCGGCATGGGCCTGGAGCGCACCGCAGCCGTGATGCAGGGCGTGCTCTCGAACTTCGACACCGACCTGCTGCGCCCGCTCGTCGATCTGGCGGCGCGGATGTGCGGCAGGACTTACGGCGATAACGATTCGGGCGATGTCTCGCTGCGCATCCTGGCCGACCACTCCCGCGCCGCCGCCTTTCTGATCCACGACGGGGTGCTGCCGGCCAACGAGGGCCGCGGCTATGTGCTGCGCAAGATCGTGCGGCGCGCCATCCGGCACGGCCGCCTGCTGGGTCTGGAGAAGCCCTTCCTGTACGAGATGACCGGGGCGGTCGCGGAATTGATGCGCGAGCCCTACCCCGAGCTGCTGGAGAGCGTGCCGCGCATCGCCCGCGTGGTGAAGGACGAGGAGCAGCGCTTCGGGCACACGCTGGCCATCGCGCTGCGCGAATTCGAACGGGCGGTGGCCGAAGTGGGCGACTCCCGCCGCATCCCCGGCAACAGGCTCTTTTACCTCTACGACACCTTCGGCCTGCCCATGGATCTTATGCAGGAGATCGCCCGCGAGCGAAACCTGCAACTGGACGAAGCTGGTTTCGAAGCCGAGATGGCCCAGCAGCGGGAGCGCGCCCGCGCAAGCTGGAAGGGCGGTGAGAAGGCGGCGGCGCTGCCCGTCTACCAGGAAACCGTGCAGCAGGGCCGCACCGCGTTCGAGGGCTACGAGCGGCTGATGGCCAAGGACTGCAAAATCGTCGCCATCGTTCACGGCGACCGCCGCGTCGAGCAGCTTCAGCCGGGAGAGCGCGGCGAAGTGATCCTGGACCGCACACCGTTTTACGCCGAAGCCGGCGGGCAGGTGGGCGATACCGGCCTGTTCCTCTCCGAGCACCTGGCCGAAGAGCTGGCGGCCGTCGAGGATACCCACGCGCCGGTGCCCGGGCTGATCGCGCACCGGGTGCTGGCCCGCGCGCCGCTCGCCGTCGGCGACCGCGTGACAGCCGCGGTGGCCGAGAGCACCCGCCGTTCCACCATGCGCAACCACACCGCCACGCACCTGATGCACGCCGCGCTGCGCCGCGTCCTGGGCCCGCACGTCAAGCAAGCCGGCTCGGTAGTCGATCCCGGGCGCCTGCGCTTCGATTTCACGCACTACGCGGCACTGGATCCGACCGAGATCGACGAGGTCGAGCGGCTGGTGAACGAGCAGATCCTGCGGAACGCGGACCTCAGCACCGGTATCATGGACCTGGAGGCGGCGCTCCAGACCGGGGCCATGGCGCTGTTCGGCGAGAAGTACGGCGAGCGGGTGCGGGTGGTGCAGGTGCCGGGCTTCTCCAGCGAGCTGTGCGGCGGCACCCACGTCGGCCGCTCCGGCGACATCGGGTTGTTCAAGATCGTTTCCGAGTCCAGCATCTCCGCCGGGGTGCGGCGCATTGAGGCCATCAGCGGCGAAGCGGCCTTCCGGCACTACCAGGAGACCGCCGAGCGCGTCCAGCGCATCCAGCAACTGCTGCGCGCCAACGAGCCGGAGCTGGTGGACGCGGTCGAACGGCTGCTCCAGAG
>JAPKYU010000377.1 GCA_026394175.1 Acidobacteriota bacterium
CGACGGGGGCCGGCAAGCGCGGCTCGCGGCTGAGCGGCGCGCGTCAGCCAGCCGACTTCATGGCGCTATTCAGAAGCCGGAAATTGAGGCAACCTGAGCGTGGTGAGCACCGGCCAACTGCCAGCGATGGCAGCCCGCTAAAGCGCGCAGGGACAGCGAGTTAGCCGCCGGACTGATTGCCCGCCGCGCCGCCACGCGGCTCACAGCCGGAAACCTGAAAAACCGCGTCCGAACTTTATTTGGTTTGTTTTCAATCGCGCACGAGCCGAAAGGGCCGAAAAACTTGACAGCGTATGCTATAATGAAATTATGGGACCATAATGATGATTCCACAGGTTTTTCGGCTCCAGCCAATAGATAACCATTAAACTAATGGCTACGGTGATGTAACTATAACAAAATAAACGAAGTAGAAATGGATGCAACCGTCTTATAATCCATTAAACCAGCCAGTTAACAGCCGAAAACAGGCGGTCGGCGCTACAGCCGTGAGTACACCCGCTCGATCAGCTCTTCCACATCCGCCACTGTTCTCTTGACAGGACCTTCGGCTTCCAGCTTCAGGCTGGTGACGGCCGCCGCCCAGATGCAGGCCTCTTGTGGAGAAGCGGTCAGGCGCTTGGCCACATAGGAAGCGACGCATGTGTCGCCCCGTCCCGAGCGGCCGACGAGTTGCCGCGGGCAGAACGGCGCCTGGTGGAACTGGCCGCCGGCAAAGACCAGCAGGCCATCGCGGTGCGTCAGCACAACCTCCCTGGGCCCCCAACCCCCGATGATCTCGGCCGCGGCTTTGATGTCGGCCGTGCCGGTCAGCATCTCCGCTTCCACCGCATCGGTCTTCACAATGTCGATGTGGGAAAGAACCTGCTCCTTTTCCGGCCAGGGGGCGTAGACCAGGGTGCCGTCGGGCGCCACCACGCGAACGAACCCCTGGACGTCGGCGGCCAGCAGCGTATCTTTGGCCTTCAATTCCCGAATGACGTCCAGATCCACCTCGCCCCGGATCGAGCCGTTGATGAGGAAGGCCTTCGACTGCAGGTCCCTGACTTGCTGGGGTGTGAAGGCCCCGGCCGTCTCGGTCACCGACAAGACGCGCTCGTCCGGGTTGGAAGTCGGGTAATACAGGCGCAAGGTGGTGGAGTGGGGGGTATAAACGGGAAAGACCGTGACACCCAGTCGAACCAGCGCATCCACCACGCGGCTGTCTTCCTTCGCTAAACGGGTCACGGCGGCCGTCCTCAGGCCCATCATGGCCGCGACGTGGGCCCCGTAGTTGAAACCGCCGCCGTCCACCATCCTGGTTCCCGAAGGGGAAACGATGGTGTCTCTGGTGAAATTCCCGATCACTACGATGTCGAAGATGGAATGGTTGTGCATTGATGCGCTCCGGCGGTCTCAGTCGCTGACCTTGGCGCGCCATAACGAGGTGGCCAGGATCAGGGACACAATCGAGGTGGCCAGCCAGAAAACGACGGTGTTGTGAAAATCGTAGTGGCGCACGCCGTCGATGACAGTGGTCCCGCGGCCGATCAGGAAGCCGCTGATGCGCTCCTGGATGGCCGCGCCCACGTAGCTGAAGACGCCGATGAAGCCCATGACCGCGCCGGCCGCCTTCTTGGGCGCGATGTCCACGGCGAACAATCCGCCCAGCGAAGTGATCAGCCCGTTGATGGAGAGGCCGTACAGCAGGAAGGCCAGGGTCAAAACCAGGGGGTGGCCGGGCGGCGTGGAGAACATAATGAGCAGCGACAGGATTTCCAGCACGCCGCAGATCAGGTTCAGGGGCGGCCGCCGGGCGGCAAACAGTTTGTCGGAGACAAAGCCATAGGCCACGCACCCCACCAGCCCCGCCAGCGGGTTCAGCGCCAACAGGCCGCCCGCCTGCATGAAGGAATAGCCTTTCGTCTCCTGCAGGTACAGCATCCCCCAACTGTTCATGGCGTAGCGGGTCATGGTCATGGTGGCGCAGGAGAAGGCCAGCACCCAGATGGCGGGCAGTTTCAGAATGGAGAGCTGCATCTGCCAGGTGCTCTGCGGCTTCGCGGCGCCGTCGGCCGGCGCCGCTCCGTGATCGTTGTTCCAATCGGCGATGGACGGCAGGCCCAGTGTTTGCGGGCGATCCTGCATGAAGGCGTACAACAGGAAGGCGAGCACGACGCACACGACCCCGGGCCCCACGAACCCGCCGCGCCAGCCAAACCAGGTCACCAGCGCGGACAAGCCGACGAAGGTAAGCCCTTCGCCGATGGAGTGGGCGGTGCTCCAGATGCCGTAGTACCGGCCACGCTCCCGATTGCTGGACCACTGCGATAACGACACAACGCCCGAAGCGGCTCCGAATCCCTGGAACCAGCCGTTCAGCGCCCAAAGAACAACCCAGACCCACAGCAGGGTAGACCAGCCCATGGCGATATTGATCAGCGCGGACAGCAGCACGCCGGTGGCCCAGAACTTCCTGATGTTGGCATGGTCCGCCACAAAGCCGTTGACCAGCTTGCCAAAGGCGTAGGCGTAGAAGATCGCGGAGCCGATCAGGCCCAGTTGTTCGGCGGTGAAGATGCCGCCGTCGATCAGGGGTTTCTTGACCACCGACAGGCCCAGGCGGCAGGTGTAAGCCACCCCATAGCCGAGCGTGATCCAGGTCATGACCGCGATGCGGTAGCGTTTATACAGGCGATCGATCTCGCGTCGGTCGCGAAGGAGAGGTTTGTCTTCGCCGGTCGCGAAATACCGCAGCGGGCTCAGCGCCACACGCTTCACGATTACTGCTACCGGCGTCTTGTTGCCGCGCTCAGAGGCCGGTTTTGCGGCATCCATATGGATTCCAGTTCAGCGACAGAGCCGCTGTTGCCGGGCGGTTGCCGCCGCTGTCGTTTCTGCAAACGTGTGCACCATAGGCCGGATCGCCTCCGTTGTCAACAGAATCCCTGAGAATCGGCGAATCGCTCGCGGTCAAGCGGACAGATCGTGTGCTAATTCGACCGGACAATTCGTATGCTACCAACAGTCCAGCAACGCCGTCTTGCACGCGCGGTTGCGCTGGCACTATAATGGGCGCCGATTCAAAGGAGGTCTAATATGAACCTCACCATTCCTGGCCTTGCGATTCTCCTCATGGCCGCACCTGCTTTCGCGGCGCCCGATGATATGGACGATGCCCACCAGGCGCTCAAAGAAGCGGTGCAAGCGAAGAAAGGCGCCGCCGAAGTGAAGAAGCTGGCGGCCCAAGCCCACGCGCTGGCGCACCCGCTGGCCACCAGTCCCGAGAGCGAGGACTTGAAGGAGGCCATTGCCCACGCGCGGGAAGTCGAAACCTACACCGAGTACGCGCTCTATAGCACCGCGCTCCAGAGCCCTGCCGAGGCGGCCGTCGATCTGCTGTCCACTCTCGAGCAGCAGAACCCCAAGAGCAAGTACCTGGACGAAGGCTACGGCCGCTATTTCATCGCGCTGAACCAGACGGGCGCGGCGTCGAAGATTGTGGCGATCGCGGAAAAGGCCCTCACCAACCTTCCCGACAACCCGGACCTGCTGATGGTGCTGGCCGACTCGGCGCTGACTCGGAAGCAGTACGATCGTGCGGTCAGCTACGGCCAGCGCCTGGCGGTCGCCGCCAGTGAGCACAAGCGGAACAGCGCGGTGGGCCGCGGACGTTATATTGCCGGCGTTGCGGCCGCCAGCGGCACCAAGTGGGCGGTTGCCGACAAGGAGTTGCGCGCCGCCCTGCCCTTCATCAAAGACAGCGAAGAGATGACGGGCAACGCGCTCTTTTACCTTGGCCTGGCGAATTACCAGCTCGGCAAGATGACGTTGAAGAAGGCCCAGATGCTGGAAGCCGTGAAGTTCAGCGAGCAGGCGGCCGGCATGAAGTGCTCGACAGCGCAGCAGGCCTTCAAGAACGCGCGCCTCATAAAGCTCGAGGCCGACAAGATGCGCTAGCCCGAATGCGGGCCAGGCCAGGTCTCCGGCGGCCTGAAAGGGCGAGGGCCGAAGCTCGGGGCGGGCGTCAGCCGCGTCCCTATAACGTAGCGCTTCTTGTGTCTCCCGCTTCCACGGGCCGGTTCTCCTGAAAAGATCTGGTGGCCGCCAGGCTAATCCGCAGCGCGGCCACGCCGTCGGCCCCGGTGATGGTGGGTTCCCGCCCGCCGAGCACGTTGTCCACGAAATCCCGGATTTGGGCCAGGTAGGCCCGCTCGAAGCGCTGCATGAAGTGCGGGACGACGTCGTGCGTGATTCCTTCCTCGGTCATGACCAGGATCGGGGTTTCCCGAAAATAGCCGATCTGCAGGGAGCCCTTGGTCCCCCAGATTTCGGCGCGAATGTCGTACCCGAAAACGGCATTGCGGCTCAGGTGCACCACGCCCACGGTCCCGCTCTCAAAGACCATGTTGATGATGGCGTTGTCGATGTCGCCGACCGATTTCAGCTCGGGATAGGCCAGGGCGCCGCCCACCGCGTACACGCTGCGGACATTGCCCATGAACATCCGCGCCACGTCAAAATCGTGGATGCCCATGTCGGCGATCAGGCCGCCGCTGACGCGGGGATCACAGAATTCGATGGGCGGGCGGAAGGGATCGCGGGACGTCGATTTCAGCAGCACGGGAGTGCCGATGACGCCCGCGTCCACTTTCTTCTTCGCCGCCACGTATCCGGCATCAAAACGGCGTTGAAACCCCATTTGCAGAAAAGCCCCGGCGGACTGGACCGCCCGCAGCATCTCTTCGGCCTCGGGAAGCGAGATGGAGATCGGCTTTTCGCAAAAAACGGCCTTGCCGGCGTTCACGGCGTCAATGACGACTTCACGGTGGGTGCTGGTCGAGGTGATGACGGCCACCGCGGCGACATCTTTGTCGCCCAGCAAATCGCCGTGGCTCTTGTACCACTTCGAGACACCGTACTGTTTGGCAAACGATTCGGCCAGGTCCGCCTGCTTGTCCGCCACCGCCACCAACCGGGCATTGGGGACGCGATGCGCCAGGTCCGCCGCATACACGCGGCCCAGGCGTCCCAGACCGATCACGCCAATGTTCAAAGGATGATTCACGCCGATGCACTCCTGTGGTGGATTTCCGTCAACTTGACCGGGCGATTCTCCCTGACCGATGTGGCGGCGGCCAGGCCCATGACCACCGCCGCCAGACCGTCCGTTCCTGTCACCGGAACCGCTTGATTGCTGCGCAGCGCATCCACGAAGGCCCGCATCTCCCCCAAATAGGATTCGGTATAGCGATCCATGAAGAAGTTCAGCGGCAGGGCCGAGTGGACACCGGTGCGGTCCAGGCACACGTGGTTGTCCGGGGTATTGTTCTTGACCGTGACCATGCCTTCCGAGCCAAACACCTCCACCCGCTGGTCATACCCGTAGACGGCCTTGCGGCTGTTGTCGATGGCGCCGATGGCGCCGCTCCGGAAGGCCAAGGTCACTATCGCCGTGTCCCAGTCCCCCGCTTTCTCAAAGACCGGGTCCACCAGCACGTTGGCCCTGGCGTACACCTCGGCCACCTCGCCCATCAGGTAACGGGCCATGTCGAAATCGTGGATGGTCATGTCCAGGAACAGCCCGCCCGAGGCCCGGATGTAGTGCTCCGGGGGAGGCGCCGGATCGCGGCTGGTGATTCTCAACACGTGAGGCACGCCCACCTTCCCGGACTTGACCAGTTCGCGCACTTTCAGGAAATTGGGGTCGAAGCGGCGGTTGAAACCCACCATCAGTTGCACGCCGCACTTCTGGACCGCTTCGTTGATCCTCTCGATCTTCTCGATGGAAAGGTCCACGGGCTTTTCGCAGAAGATGTGTTTGCCGGCCGCGGCGGCGTCCAGAATCAGTTGGTAGTGCGTGTCGGTGGGCGTGCAGATGATCACGGCATCGACGTCGGGAAGCTGCAAGACCTGCCTGTAGTCCGGATATGTTCGCGGGACGCCCAGCGCGGCCGCCACGGCAGCCAGTTGGTCCGGCAGCACGTCGGACAAGGCCGCCACTTCGGCCCCCTCAATCTTGTTCACTAGGTTCTGGGCATGGATCTTGCCGATTCGGCCCACTCCCAGAACACCAAAGCGCAGTTTCCGGGGCGTCATGGTTGGCTCCTTTCTGCATGGCCGCCTGTAGCCGCATGAATGGCCGCGATGCCGTCCTCGACGGCCCGGCGCGCGTTGGGCAGCGGATAAACCTCAAACGACAGATAGCCTTTATAACCGATCTCGTCCAGCGCGCCAAGGACCCCGGCGATGTCCAGGTGGCCGTGTCCGGGCGCCTGACGATTGGTGTCGGCCAGGTGCACGTGCCCCACGCGAGACCCCGCGGCTCTCAAGCTGGCCGCCAGATCGGCCTCTTCGATGTTCATGTGGAAGGTGTCGGCCAGCAGCTTCAGGTTGGGAGCGCCGATCTCCCGCAGGATGCCCGCTGCGTCGGACAGGGTGTTGATGTAGTCGGACTCGTAGCGGTTCAGCGGCTCCAGCAACACGGTGACGCCCAAGGGTTGGGCCGCCCGGCAGAGGACGGCCAACCCCTCCAGCGCCCAGGCCCGGCGGGTGCGCCGCTGCTGGTCGTCGGATGCGCCGAGCCGGCCCGCGAGGAACCCGATGATGACGGCCGAGCCAAGCTCCGCAGCCAGCCGAACATGCCCGGCGACCCGCTCCACAGCCGCCCGCCGGATGCTTTCCTCGAGATCGGACAGCGTCAGCCCGTCCAGCCCGGCCGCCAGACCCGTGCCGAGGGTCGGGACCTCCAGCCGGGAATCTGCCATCAGCCGCTTCAGGCAATCCAGGTCTATATCGTCGGCGTGCCGCAGATGCAGCTCGACACCCTGGCATCCCAGCTCAGACGCCGCGCGGAAGGCGCCGGCCACGTCGCCCCGCCACAGGATGGCAGCGAAGCCAAGCTGGCTCGGGGTGGCAGTTACGGCAATGCGCATAGCGATGTTAGTGTAGTCCCCGTACCGCCGACGGTGAACCGCACCAATTGTGCCGCGAGGTCGCCGCGGCGACCGAGCGGCTGCAGGCCGGAGCTGCGGATCAGGAGCTCAGGATGGGCGGCAGGCTGTATACCGACTTCCAGCCCGCGCTCAACGGTTCCTTCAGGAAGGGCTTCATCATTTCCGGGTCGCGCAGGCTCACCAGCTCGGTGGGCGGCGCGGTCCCGGCAGGGAAGGCCTGCAGGATCTCGTCGCACAGCAGGGTCAGGTAGCGGAGGATGGCGGCCAGCGGCCGCTTGGCTTTCCGCGCCTCGCCCAGCGTGGGTTTGCCGACCACGCCTTCCGGCGTGCCCGCGATCTCAATGGCAATGTGGCCTTCGCACTCGGACCAGCGGCTGGGGCGGTTGAAGGCATCCACCGCCGTGTCCATGTGCCCGGGGGGCAGCAGCGAGACCGGCGTGGTCTCCACCGCGTACTTCATCTCCACCATCTCCGGGAACAGCAGCAGACCTACGGAGGTCTCCGCCTCGTCGGCATGAATGAAGTTGGTTTCCCAGTCGCCGCCGCGGTCCCTGGTGCGCCACATCTCGCGGGTGGCCCGGTGCCAGTCGATGACGCGGAAGACGCCGGGCAGGTGGTAGCGCTTGCAGAACTGCTGGATCGCCGCCTCCAGAACCCAGAGCTGGCCGTGATTGTTCAGGATGATCTGCTTGCGGAACCCGTCGTTCCACA
>JAPKYU010000383.1 GCA_026394175.1 Acidobacteriota bacterium
GCGCCTGCATCATCAACAATGTCGCCAACGATAACCGCTCCGACGGCATCCTGGGCAGCCAGGGCGGCACGCTCTACATTCTGAACAACACCACGCTGAACAACGGCTCCTCGGGCATCGAGCTGAACAACCGCGCCGACCCCGGCCAGCCGGCCAACCCCGCGCTGACCGGCTACATCCGCAACAACACGGTCAGCAACAACGGCGGCGTACAGTTCGCCTTTGCCGGAACGGGGATTCTCGTCACGGAAGGCGCCCACGCCGCCGAAATCTCGGGCAACCAGATCAACAACAACCGCCCCTATGGCATCGGCATCTTCCTGAACGGGACGGCGGGCCTGATTTCGAAGAACCGGGTTGTAGATACGCAGTTGAACGGCATCCTGGTGCGCTCGACTTCGACGGTCACCGAAATCTCCGACAACACGGTCACCACCAGCGGCCTGAGCGGCCTGTTCATCGACGACAAGTCCAGGGTCGATAGGATTCTGCGGAACTCCTCGACGACGAACGGCACCTGCACGGCCTGCACCGACTCCAAGTCCGGGCTGGCGGTGTTGAGCGGTTCGCAGGCCGGAACCGTGGACGCGAATTTCTTCGACCGCAACGCGGTGGGTTTGGAAATGGCCACGAACTCGGTCGTTTCCTCAGTCACCAACTCGACGCTCGACAGCAACGACAACGGCGGAATCTTCATCCGCTCCGGCTGCACGCTTTCATCGTTCAGCGCGAACAAAGTGCGGACCAACCGGGGCCTGGGCGCGCTGCAGGTGGAAGGCTCGACCATCACGCTGGCCAACAGCGAGTTTTCCGGGAACCAGGCGGGCATTAACCTTTACACCAACTCCACTGCCACCATTCAGAGCTGCCAGATCACATCCAACAAATCGGGCAGTGCGCTGTCGGTGACAGGGGCTTCCCAGGCAACCCTCACCGGAACGACGATCAGCGGGAACACCGGCGACCAGGCGATCCTGGCCGCGGGGGCGGGCAGCAGCGTGCGCCTGAACGGCGGCAACTCCGTCATCAACAACAAGGCCTGGGGCTTGAACGCGCAGAATGGCGGCACGATCTCCTGCAGCGGCGCCAACACGGTAAGCGGCAACACCTCGGGCAACACGTTGGGGAGCATCACCGGCTGCCAGTGATTGAAGAGTTATCAGTGACTGACAACTGAGAACTGAAAACTGAGGAATCACTCAATCATCAATGGGAAGGGCGGCGACTGGGTGCCCCCGAGCGAGACCGCCAGTTGATACTGCCCGGGCTGGATTCCGGCAGGAACGCGCGTATTGACCTGGCGCGGCCCGGGGTGCGGCGGGGCCCTTGGGTTCAACCGAAAGTGCTGTTGGACTGTAGCGGGAGTTGGGGGTATCCTTCTCGCCTATACTGTATGCGCCCGGGCAGCGCTTGATTTAAGGGTTGCCATGCACGTCACGTTCAATTCGGTCCGCTTTTGCTCTTCCCTTTTGGCTGTCGCAGTAGCCTGTGTTTCACTGCCCGCTCAAACCCAAACACAGACTCAGCCCGTGAGGATGGTGGCGGTCGGCAAGAGCCCGTTGGCGCTGGCGGTCCCGATAACCAGCAGGCTATCGTGGCGAACCTGTTTTCCGAAGGCGGTCCGAACAAAGGTCACACAACTTGAGGCACTCGGGTAACGAGGCTTCCCCAGGACGGACTATGAAACGGCAAGTGCGATGGATGGCACTCCTTGGCGTGATCGTCAGTCTGTTTTTTTGGAAAATCCTGTTCACGGATCAGTTCTCGGTATTCCTCACCTACGACTGCGCCACTCAATATGCCTGGACTCACTTCGCCGCCTCCAGTCTCCGGGAGGGGATTCTGCCGCTGTGGGACCCATACATACAGGGCGGCCGAAGCTTCATAGGTGAGCTACAAACGGGGGTTTTCTATCCGCCCAAGCTCTTGCTCTACGTCGCGCCATTGAATCGGTCCGGCCTATTTCCGCTTCGGTTGCTGGAGTATTTTTACGTGTTTGGGCACATTCTCGGCGCCTTCTTCATGTGGTTGCTGGCCGTTGAGATCGGGTTGAACCGTTTTTCGGCTTTCGTTGCCGCGATCTGCTTTTCCCTCGGTGGTTTCGTGGGAACGATGTCATGGCCGAACATACTCCACAGCGCCATCTGGCTTCCTCTGGTTCTGCTGTTCGAGATTCGCGCTTTCCGCGCCCAATCGCCCGCCAGAAGCGTACTGAACGCCGTGGTCAGCGGCCTTTTCTTAGCCATTTCCATACTTGCGGGAAGCATCCATGCGCCCATCATGGAGTTTCTTGTAGTTGTCAGCGCAGGGCTTTATTTCGCCACGTTGAGACCCGAACAGCAAGGATACAGCCGCCCCAGGCACGCAATCCGAGCGATAGCGATTATCGCAGTGATCGGGCTGGTTGGCCTGGCAGCGGCTGGGATCCAGATCCTGCCGTCGATCGAATACGGCCCGCTTGCTCTGCGCTATCGTGGCGCCGGCCTGGATCCCTTGCCGGCCACGCAGAGGCCTCCGTACGCGGAGATGACGCGCCAGGGCTTCTTCCCGCATTCCCTGCTGGCCCTCGCCCTGGGTGGAATTCCGGGCGGGGGCAAGGAGTTCAGCCCCTATTGCGGGATGTTTCCCTTGATACTGACTATCATCGGGATCTGGCAAAACTGGCGGCGTGAGTGCGTGAAGTATCTTACGGTTCTGGGCGCCTTGGCATTCCTCTACACGCTTGTAGACTTTACGCCGGTCCATGGCCTGGCGTACGCTTTGGTTCCCGGGCTCTGGATGGCGCCGCAGGCAGAGCGCTTCGTTTACCTGACCCATTTCGCCATGAGCCTGCTTGCCGCGTATGGCGTGCAGACATTGCTTTCCGGAGACGCGTCTGTGAGCCACCGGGTGGCGCCGTTGCTTCGAATCCTGAAATGGGCGGCGATTGCCGCCGGTTTGTCGCTGGCCGTCCCGGCTTTCTCCGGCAAAATGCAGGCCAACGAGTGGATGTACGTTTCCTTTTTGCTGCTCCTCTGTAGCTGTGGCTTGTTGCGTTACCTCCTTGGGCCGTATCAGGCAGCAACGGCCAGTTTCCTTATAGCAGCCCTCATTTTGTGTGATTTGGCGGCATTTGACTGGACTGTCGCTAACAAGCTGGAAGAGAGCAAGGCGGGCACGAACCGGCTGGAAGAGTTACTGGGGGCCGGCGATGTGGCGCGCTTTCTAAAGTCTCAGCCGGGCTTGTTTCGTGTCAGTGTTGCCGCAGAGTTTCCGCCAGACATAGGTGACCTGTACGGAATACAGACGACCGGTGGATTGACCGCTACGATATTGAAGGACCTGGAACGGGGCTGGCGCGCTTCAGGAACCGGCAATTTGCTCAACGTGCGCTATTTTGTGAATAAGGAGCGGGCCGAAGGGCTGCAGCTTGTCTACCAGGATTCCCCCTGGAAGGTCTATTTAAATACCGCGGCGATGCCACGGGCCTGGGTCGTGCATCACGTGGAAGCGGAGCCGCCGAGCCCCTGGCTTGAGAGGCGCATCTCCGCTGCTGATTTTGACCCGTCGCGGATGGCATTCCTGGCTGAGCCGTTGCCCGCAAGGCTGCTGCCACTTCCGGAAGGCGGCCGCGACGAGGTCACCATTGAACAATACAGAGCCGACCGTTTGGAATTGACCGTTCGTTCTCAGGCGCCCGGAGTATTGGTGCTGAGCGAAGTGTACTACCCGGGGTGGCGGGCCACCGTCAACGGGCAGCCGACCAGTATTTCGAAGGTCAACGGCCTGCTGCGGGGTGTGGTCGTTCCGGCCGGCGAAAGCAAAGTAGCATTCTGGTATGCGCCACGATCGGTGCTTATCGGCGCGATCATTTCCTCCCTTACCTTCTTCGGCGCGCTTGCTTTTGCCGTTGTGCTGAAGGTCAAAGCAGGGAGCGGCCGGGCGCGCGAAACGGCATTGCGGGTCGATCAAGCAACGCCCGGGGATTGACGATTTGGGGGCTGAATCATTGACGATTCAACCGCTTGGATCAATCCTCAATGGTTCGAATGATTCAATCGTCAATGGGACCGGCGGCGACTGGGTATCGCCGAGCGAGACCGCTAGTTGATGCTGGCCGGGCTGGATTCCGGCGGGCAGCCGGGCGTTGACCTGCCGCGGCCCAGAGCGCGGCGGGGCTAGGAACTCCACCTCGAGCTCCAGGCTGTCGACGCGGGCGCGCACGTCGGCGGCATCGGCGGCAGGCGGCAAGCCCTCCACCCAGAAGGAAACGAAACTCTCGTCGCTGGACTGGATCTTTCCGGGTGTCCAGGCCAGGCCGTCGCAGACCCCGGTGATGAGCAGGCGCTCGGCTCTTAACTCCGGCGCAACCGGCGTGAACTGGCGGCGAGGCCCTGCGGCGGCGGGCGCGGCGGGGAGGTGTCCGCCGGGCAGCGCGCCTGCGGCGGTCTCCTGGCCGGGTTCGCGCCGGGGCGCCGACGCGACTTTGCCAAAAAACCGAAACCGGCACCAGTAGGTGTCGTAACTGGTCCGGAGCACGGTCAGGACCAGCACGGCCGGCAGGAACAGAAGCGCGGCCATCAGCGCTGCCGCGATTCTAAACGGCAGCCGGATCCACCACCAGAAGAAACGGCCCCAGCGGCGTAGCCGGGCCAGGCACCTATTGCGCCGCCGAAGCAGCTTCAAGCGCCGGACCTCCCAGTCCAGCCGCCGCTCGATATGGCCTCGGATGGCGTCCCAGTCTTCCTTGTTGACCCAGAAGCCCTCCCCAAATTCGTTGAAGGCGAAGAAACGCTTTGGCCGCATGGCCAGCAAGGCAAGGGCGCGGCATAGCCAAAGCTCGGGCTTGCCGGCAACGAAGAACACCACCAGCTCGTAATGCTGACGCGCCGACCACACCAGCCGCAGCCCGCCCAGCGGGCGCTTCACGCGAAACGTGCGCTGGAAAGGCATGTTTTGCCGGCTGCGCTTGCTCAATAGGTCGAAGACGATACCCGGGAAGGTGGCTGCCAGGCGGGCAAAGGCGGGCTCGGCCAGCTCGGCGGGCGCCGATTCAATCACCAGCCCCACACGGAACCATATTTCTCCGCACGGCTGCTTGAAAATTCCCGAGAGCTTCTCAAACATCAGCCATCCACAAGGATATTCTCAAATGCGCACACCGGGCACCTCCAGGCGCCGCGCGAGGCGTGAGTTTGCTTCACTCCCATCCACGCTGCTTGAGAAAACGAATTGCCGCAGTGAGAACAGACTTGGCAAATCCGCTTGAAGCCGGCGCGGTCCGTCAGGCGGAACAGCAACAGGTAGGAACCGGAGGCCAGTGGGTTGCTGCCGCTGGCCCAGCGCCAAAACCGGAAGCTCCAATACAAGAGGCGGAGCAAAACCCCGCTGAAGGGAGCATCCAGGAGCCAGGTGAAGCCGGCCGGCGCCGGCCCTAAAGCTTCCAGCTTGAAGCCGCTCTCTTCATAAACCATGCCAAGGAAGGTTTCCAGCGTGTACTTCTGGAGATGGCCGCCCCCCTTGAACGTGAACCGAAACAGGATGTCCTCGATGCTGTTGGAGCGGGGGATCGAGACGTAAAGGCAGCCGCCGAGCCGCACCACCCGGTCCAGCTCCCGCACGGCCTGGCGCGGGTCGCGGAAATGCTCAAACACGAAATTGCAGACTACGGCGTCGAAGGAGCCGTCCGCAAACGGCAATTCCCGGGCGTCGCCGAGCGTCAGCCGGGCGTTTTCCGGCCATGCGCTGGTGTCCACATGCGCGAAGCGATCCAGGCCAAAGAAACGCAAGAGGGGGAAATGGCGGTAGGCGACGGTGCCCGATCCGCAGCCCAGATCCAGAAGGCGGGCGCCGGCCGGGAGATCACCTAACGGTAGTAACTCGTCTATCTGCGGGCGCATCCCGGACCCCGATATCGCTCGATGATGATTGGAGCGTAGGCGAGATTGGCGGCCAAGTCAACGCCGGGAAGACGAGACAGCCGAGCCGCGACCGTCAGGGAGCGTCCACGATTCCGTGGTTGCGCAGAAAAGCTCGGCCTCGCGGACGCTCCCTTACGGTCGCGGCTCGGTTGGGACCGTCAGCTCACGGCGATACACGAAGGCGGCCAGCAGCACCCCGCAAAATGCCAGGAAGCTGAGGATGCCGCCGGCCAGCACCGTGAGGGGCGCGTAGCGGAACACAACGCGGCTCTCGCCGGGCGGCACCACAATGGCGCGGAACAATCCGTCGGCTTTATAGATTGGAACGCGCTTACCGTTCACCGTCGCCTGCCAGCCGGGGTAGTCGGTCTCGCTCACCACCAGCAGGCCGCGCCTGTCTGCCCTGACTGTCAATTCCAGGCGATTGGCGCCATAGAAGGTGAAGGCGATTTCGTCGCTGCCGGGCGCCACCGTCGCCGCCGGGTCCAGCAGTACGGGCAACGGCGCGGCCAGCAGCGCGGTGCGGCGCGGGTCGAAGCCCGGTTCGCCCAGCCGGGCACGCAGCTTGTCGATCGACGGCTCGACGGCTGCTTCATGCACCACCCAGGCGCGCGGATAGCAGTTCGGATTCTGGTACACCTTCCAGCCGGCGTCCTCGTACACGGCGCCGGGCTCCGGCGCCGCTTTCGGCTTCACGAAGTAACGCACGTTGAGGAAGTCCACGGAGTGCGGCACAGTGTTCAGAAAGCGCTCGTAGTCGCTCAACAGCGTGGCGCCCATGCCGCCGACCGCCTGGACGCCGTACAGGTCGCCGATGTTCGGGTGCCACTCGGCCAGCACCTGGGTGCGGAACAATCCGGGCTGCGATTTCAGGAACTGGGCCACTCCCCCGCAGCTCAACAAGACCTTCAGGTGATCCTTGCCTGTCTTCTCCAGCTCGATCTTGTCGCGCGCCGTCCAATTGAAGGCGCTCAGGTCGCACAGAATCAGGGCCACCACCAGGAAGCGCGCCAACCGGTTCCGGTTGCCGGCCAGGATGTAAAGCAGCAGGCCGTACGCGGAGAGAATGAACAGGACGGAGAGAGCGACCCACTCGCTCATCTCCGGCTTGGTGAAAAGCGCGGGAACAGAGAGGCCGGCCAGGCAGACGATGACCACCCACTTGAAGACGCGGACGAGCGGCGCCAGCGAGGCGCGATCGGTCTGGATCGAGAAAAGCGTTTCGGCGCCGAAGCCGGCCAGCACCGCCATGGCGAAGTTCGCAAGATAGATGAACCGGGCGGCCTCCCGCGCCATCCACAGAACCGGCGTGATCGAGTACAGCAGGCCGTGCAGGAAGGAGAACGAGCCCAGCGTGTAGAAGAAGGCCAGAACCGCGAGCGCGGCCAGGTAGCGCACCAGCGGCTTGCCCCAGTTCTTCCAGGTGCCGACGATGGCCAGCAGCAGCGGCACGACGCCGAAGTACGGGCCGTAGTTCTCACCGCCGCCGATGGCGCCGTCGAACGGAAAGCCGAAGAGAAACCCGGCGACCGAGCGGGGCCAAAAGCCGGAGCTCAGATTGGCATACGGGATTTTCCGCTGCGCCGGAAGCACCGACACGTCACTCAGGTAGCGGACGGCGTGCTGGCTGTACTCCAGGGAAGGCAGAAGCTGAACCGCGGCGGCGCAAAACGCCACCACTCCTACGACGGCGACAACCACTCCCGCCCAGGCCCAGCGGTTGCCGCGCGCCGGGAAATCAGCGGTTCTGGCCGGTGCATAGTGCACCAGGAAGGCGGCGGCGCTGACCACCACCAGTACATCCATAATCGCGATATGCAGGCGGCCGCCCAGGATGGCCAGCCCCAGGGCCAGCCCGGCCAGGCCGGCAAACAGCAAGCCGGGCAGCGGGCGCCGCGCATTGACCGCGCGCAGCAGGAACAAAACGATCACCGGCAGCCAGGCAGCCGAATCCAGCAGATCCGGCCAGCCCACGCGTCCCGCCATGCCGCCCAGTCCGAAGCAGGCGCCAGCCACCAGCGCCGCGTAATGGCTCAAACCCAGGGCCCGGACCAGCGCGAACATGGCGCAGGCGATCACAAAATGGAGCAACACGAAGAACAGCTCGAAGGCCCGCGGCGACAGAACACCGGCACGATTAAACGGAACCAGGGCCAGGACCGCCTTGAGCGGGTAGAAAAGGCCCGTGTCCATTTCACCGATGAAGCTGATGCCTCCGCGTGCGTACGGGTCCCATAGCGGCAAGCTGCCATGCTTCAGGCTGGCCACCGTGTAATGCGCCCAGGCATAGCCCTGGTTGGCGCCCTCGTATTCCGCGAGCACCGAGAACTGGCTGGTGAAGACAATCTTCCAGTAAAAAAGGCCCACTCCCAGCAGCAGGAGCAGCAGCCACTTTGTCGTCGGTCGGGTCATAAGAATTCGGCTGTGGGCTGTAAGCCGTGGGCTGTAGCCGCTCTGCCCACAGTCTACAGCCTACGGTCCACGGCCTACCGCCGGCTTTCGGAAAACCACGACGGCGAATCCCGCAATCGCCAACAGCGAAACACATGACAGGAGCGCGCCGGCCAGCACCGAGCGCGGCGCATAACGGAACACGATGGTGCTTTCGCCGGGCGGCACGACCACGCCCCGCAACAGGCCATCCACGCGGTGGATGGCGGCCGGCGCTCCGTTTACGGTGGCCCGCCATCCCGGGTAATCCACTTCGCTCAGCACCAACAGGCCGCGCGACCGCGCGCGCACTCGCGCCTGAATGCGGTTGGCGCCGTAGTCCATCACCTCCGCGGTGTCGGCCTGTCCGGCCGCGGCGGGCTCCAGTTGGGTCTCGAGCGGCCGCGCCAGCAGGGCTGCCTGGCGCGCGTCAAACGAGGCGGAACCAACGCGCTGCAACAATGCCCCGGCGGAAGGCTCGACCTCGGCCTGGTGCACCACCCAGGCGCGCGGATAACCACCGGCATTCTCGTAAATACTCCACGTGCCGTCCTGGAACACCAGCTTGTCGTTAGGCAGCGCCTGCTTGCGCACCAGGTAGCGCACGTTGAGCAGATCGAAGGCGCGGCGATCGAGCGCGAGAAAGCGGCCGTAATAGTCCAGTTCGGTGGCCGACATGCCGCCGGTCGTCTGGATCCCGTACAGGTCGCCGATATTAGGCTCCCCGCTGCCGGAGATGTCCACGCGGAACAGCCCGGGCTGGGCTTTCAGGAAATCGGCCATCTTCCGGCAATTCAGGAGCAAGGCCAGATGGTTGGTACCCTTGCTCGATTCCTGCGCCTTGTTGCGAATGATCCAATGCGTGGGGCCGAAGTCGAACAGAATCAGCAGCACCGCGATGGCCTGCATTTCCCTGCCCCGGCGCCCATGCGCCGCGCAGGTGACGAAGATGAGGGCCGCCAGAAGGAAGGTCAGCGCGAAATAACTCCATTCGTTCACCGGCGGGTAGTTCAACATGGCCTGGACAGCCAGGCCGGCCGCCACCAGGCCCACCACCCATCTGAGCGGCTTGAGCAGGCGCGGCAAAAACTCCGGGGCCTGTTCCGACAAGACGGCCTGCACACCGAAGCCGGCCAGCAAGGCCAACGCAAAGTGCGTCAGGCAAATGAAGCGGCCCGGCTCCCTGCCCATCCAGAGGTAGGGCACGAGCGCGTACAACAGGCCGTGCAGCAGCGTGAAGAAGCCCAGCGAGTAAAAAAACGACAGCACCGCGAGGCCGGCCAGGTAGCGCACCCAGGGCTGCTTCCAGCCGCGCCAGATGCCGATGCCGGCCAGCAGCGACGGCAGCACGCCGAGGTAGGGGCTCACCTCTCCGTGACCGATGTTGCCGCCGAACGGATAGACCAGGAAGAAAGCGAAGATGGCGTTGGGCAGGAAACCGTCGTTCAAGTGGGCATAGGGGATCTTCTGCCGCGCGGGCATAGTCAGGTCGCCGCCCAGCGCGCGGATGGCCATCTTGCTGTATTCCATCGAGGGAAGCAATTGGACGGCGCTGACGGCAAAGGCGATGACGGCGACGATGGCCACGGCGATGGCGGCCCACATCAGTGGTCTCGACAGAGCCGTCCCGCCAAGCGGGATCAGGGAGCGGATCGCTCGCTCATCCCGCTTGGCGGGACGGCTCTGTTCGAAACATGGCGCGCAGGCAAAAAAAGCGGCGGCGCTCACCACCACCAGGCCCTCCATTAGCGGCACGTGCAGGCGGCCGCCCAGCACCGACATCCCCATGGCCGCGCCGGCCAGAGCGGCGTGCGCCGCGCCTTTCGCCGTCAACCCCGCGTTCAAGGCGCGCAGCAGGAACAGAAAAATCAGCGGCAGCCAGATGGCGCTGTCCACCATGTCGGGCCACATAGTCTTGCCCACAAAGCCGCCCAGGCCGAAACAGATGGCGGAAACAAACGCCGGGAAGCGCTCCAGGCCCAGCTCCTCGGCCAGCAGGAACATGAAGCTGGCCGCCAGCAGGTGGGCGAACACGTACAGGATGTGAAACCCGCGCTCCGAAAGCGGCTTCCCCTCTTCGAGCGGCCAGAGGTAGAGCGGCAGCTTGAGGGGATAGAACAGTCCGGTTTGCATTTCCCCGCTGAAGCTGCGGCCTGAGTGGGTATAGGGATCCCAGAGGGGCAGCACCCCCTTTTGCAGCGACGCGGCCGAGAAGTGATACCAGGAGTAGCCCTGGTTGGCTCCTTCGTACTCCAGGATCATCGAGAACTGGTCGCTGAGCACGATCTTCCAAAAAAACAGCGTGGTGACCAGGGCCAGCAACCCGAACCATTTAAGCCGCGTCTTCATGATCGCTTCCAGGTGCAACCCGAGAATCAAGTCAAATAATCGCGGCCGTGTCAAGCCCGACGAGAGCCCCGCAGTTGCACCGCCGGCGCAGCGGCCGCGGAGCCAGCGGACCGTGCGCTTGACTTTCCGCCGGAAAGCGGTTATTCACAAAGGAAAGGCCATGTTATTGGCAACCTCGAAAGGAGGCGGCAAGTCTATGAAACGGGCGATGTTTATCCTTCCCCTGGCGGCGGCCCTGGTGTTGCTGCTGGCCGGCGTGGCGTTTGCTCAATTCGAAACGGCAACGGTGTTGGGCACGGTCCAGGACCCCTCCGGAGCCGTCGTCCCGCAAAGCAAGATAACCCTGGAGAACACCAAGACCGGCATTTCGGTGACTGCGGTAACCGATGCCGTCGGCAACTACGAGTTTCTCAACGTGCGTTCCGGCAGCTACCGCATTAAAGCGGAGGCGGCCGGCTTCAAGACCGCCCTGGCCCAGGAGTTTACAGTGGCGGTCAACGCGCGCCAGAGAGTGGATTTGAGGCTGGAGGTGGGAGACACCACCCAGACCATCGAGGTCACCGGGGCCGCCGCGGTGCTGGAAACCGATTCGAGCGACCGGGCCAGTTGATCGGGCGGCAGACCATTATCAACCTGCCGCTGAACGGCCGGGCCTATGCCGACCTGGCGCTGCTGAGCCCGGGCGCGCGGCGCTCGGCCATCCCCGATCGCGAGTCGTCCTATAACGTGAATGGCCTGCGCAGCTCGCTGAACAACTTCATGGTGGACGGCGTGGATAACAACGCCTACGGCACCAGCAACCAGGGCTACTCGAACCAGGTGGTGCAGCTCGCTCCGGACGCGGTCACGGAGTTCAAGGTGCAGACCAACAACTACAGCGCCGAGTACGGCCGTGCCGGCGGCGCGATCGTCAACGTCTCGGTCCGCGGCGGCACCAACGAGTTCCACGGCTCCGCATGGGAATATCTGCGGAACACCAAGCTGAACGCCGTCGGCTTCTTCAAGCCCACTCTCGGCAAGCCGGTGTACATCCAGAATCAGTTCGGCGGGGCGCTGGGCGGCCCCATCCGCCGCAACAAGACCTTCTTCTTCGCCGACTACGAGGGCCTGCGGCGGGTGCAGAAGCAGTTGAGCATCATCACCGTCCCCACCATGGATCAGCGGAGGGGCATTTTCGGGACGCCCATCTACAACCCGTTCACCAAGGACACGTACGCCGACGGCGTGATCCCGGCCTCGGCCATCACTCCGTTCGCGCAGAAGGTGTACAGCCAGCTTCCGGCAACCACCCGCCCGGGCACGGCCAACAACTACGACAACATGCCGCGCGTGCCGTTCGTCGATGACAAGGGCGACGGGCGCCTGGATCACTATTTCAACAGCAAGGTCAACGCCTTCCTCCGTTACAGCCACCGGGAGTTCAACCAGACCGATAACCCGGTGATTCCGCTGCCGCTGGGGGCCGACAACAGCCAGGGCAACGTGCACATCGTGAACAAGCAGTGGGCGGGCGGCCTGACCTACACCATCAGCCCCACCTCGCTGCTGGAGTTCCGGCTGGGCATCACCCGAAGCATCGCCGGAAAATGGCCGCTGCAGCTCGGCCTGCCCAATATGGAGCAGGAGTACGGGATCAAGGGGCTGCCCACCGATCCCTCCATCGCCGGCGGCCTCAACACCCAGAGCATCTCCGGCTACCAGGCCATGGGACGCCGCAGCAGCGTCCCGCAGTTCCAGAATCCACTGGCGATTGACCCCAAGGTCAACTTCTCGAAGATCCGGGGGCGACACTCCATGAAGTTCGGCTGGGAGTTCCAGACCATCCAC
>JAPKYU010000538.1 GCA_026394175.1 Acidobacteriota bacterium
ACTTGGTCGTCGGTGAACCGCGGCGGACCCTTGCCCCAGGTGCTGCCGAGAAAACTGAGCATGTGCGGGTAGGCGCCGTCGATCCTGCCGTTGGCGAAGCGGTTTCCGCCCAGCCTCAGCAGCGCCGGGTCGTTGGTCTCACCGGCTGTAAAATCCTCGTGCTCGCTCAGCGTGATGAACGAATAAATCACGCCGTTGTTGAAGGCGATGATGCTGTCGGGGTTGCCGGCGCGGATGGCCGCCGCCAGGGTGGCGAAGCTGGTGGGCCCCGCCGGGCGGTACATGGTGTTCGGCCAGTAGACTCCGTCGAACCACCACCCTGAGACCTTCTTCCCCCAGCGCAGCGACCATTCCCGAATCACCTCTTCCCATTTGGCCTTGAATTCACGGTTGGGATAGGGCCCGCGCTTCCATTCCAGCGCTTTCACCGCTTCGGCATCGCGCCCGGGAGCGCCGGACGGCAAATACACCAGCAGGCGGATGCCCTTGGGCCGCAAGGCGTCGGCCAGCTCGGTAACCAGGTCCCGGCGGGAACACTTGCTGGGCTGGATCCCGGCCAGGCGGTCGTAAGCGACGTTCGGTGAAATGTAGAAGCCGGAATTCTGGCCGATGGTGATCAGGTAATAGCCGGCGCCGGCTGACTGGAGCTGGCCGGCGAGCCCCTGGACGTCGAAGCCGTCCACCAGCTTGTTCCAATCCTCGACACTGTTGTGGGCGGAGGGCGCGATCCATTCGGCCAGGAAATGGGTCATCACGCCCCAGCGCGCATCGCGCAGCCAGTCGGCGCGGCCCTGGGCCTGCCCGGAGGGGACCAGCAGCCCGAGGGCCAGCATCGCGGTGGCGCCGAACAAAAGCGCTGGTCTAGGCCGAGGCACCTTTGCCTCCTCGCTGCGCCGCCTGCGCCGTGGACTGGCGGCTGAGCAGTCTGGGAGTGAATATTTCGACCCGCGTGTGCTGATGTTCGGGGTTGGCCAGAATCGCCAGCAGGACGGTGACCGCCGCCCGCCCCAGCTCCGCGCGCGGCCAATCGACCGTGGTCAAGAAGGGATTGGGGTGGTGGGCGCCCTCGATGTTCCCGGCGCCCACGATGGAAACATCGCCGGGGACCGCCAGGCCGCGGTCGCGGCAGGCATAAACGGCCCCGATGCCCATGGGGTCGTTGGCGGCGAAGACCGCGGTGGGCCGCGGCTGCTTGTCCAGCAGCTTCAGCATGGCCTGCCGGCCGCTCTCGATATCAAAGCTGCCGGACACGATCCACTCGCTGTTCACCGGGATTCCGTGCTTGCGCAGCGCCGCCAGGTAGCCGCGATAGCGCAACGCGGCGGGACTGAGGCGCGGGCCCCGAATGTGGGCGATGCGCCGGTGGCCCAGCTCGATCAGGCACTCGGTGGCCAGCCGGCCGACGGCCACGTCATCCACGCGCACCGAAGGCAGTTCCCGCCCCGGGAAGAAACGGTCGATCAGCACGAACGGGATTCGCGTTTCCTGAAGCTTGAGGAAAACCTCGGGAGACGAGAGCGGCTGCTCGGAAGCCACCAGCAGGCCTTCCACACGCGTCCCCAAAAGGGTCTCGATTTCGGCCTCTTCTTTGCGGGGATCGAGGCAGGAGTGACACAGCAGCAGCTTGTAGCCGGCCTTGTCCGCCACTTCCTCAATGCCCCGGGTGATCTCGGCAAAATAGGAGTGGGCGATATCGGGAACCACCACGCCCAGGATCGAGGATCGCTGGGTGACCAGGCTGCGCGCCCAGCGGTTGGGGCGATACCCAAGCTCCTTGGCGCAGCGCAGCACGCGCTTCCGGGTCTTCTCGCTGACCTCCGAGCTCCCCGTCAGAGCGCGGGACACGGTCATGGCGGAAACCCGCAGCCGGCGCGCGATATCCACAATGGTGGCCTCCTTCTTGCGCCTTGCCGCTCGCGGCATACTCACCTCCCGACCAGTCCTCCGGCAGTATGCCTGCCGTTAACGTTATCGTCAAGAAAATAAACTGGCGGGGCCGGGAAGCTGCGGCAAAAGGGCCTGCATGGCGTTAACGGCGACAAAACAAGCCGCCCAGGCGCCGGCCGTACAGCGGCTAGGCTTTTTTGGCGGGGGTGATGCGTGGCGCGCCCACTTTGACCAGCGCGTTCTTGATTCGCTCCTCGTTCACGGCGCTGCGCTGCAGCCACTCGCGCCGCACAAACTCGACGAACTCCTGCGTCTGCCGCTGCATCTCCAGCATCTTCTCGCGCATGTTGAGAACGATATCGACGCCGGCCAGGTTCACCCCCATGTCGCGGGTCAAGGCCAGGATGATTTCCAGCCGCTCCAGGTCATCATCGGTGTACAGGCGGGTGTTGCCCTCGGTGCGCGAGGGCTTCAACAACCCCTCGCGCTCGTACAGGCGCAGCGTCTGCGGGTGAATGTCGAACTGCTGCGCGACGGCCGAAATCATGTAGGCGGCGCGACTGCGTTTGGCTCGCGGCATAGGCTGTGGGCTGTGGGCTGTGGGCTGCAGGTTGTTGACGGCTCATTGCTACACGCGCGACCCGCCCACAGTCTACAGTCTATAGCCTACAGCCGAGTGAAGAGCTGGGCCCGGGGGTCCTGCGGATTCAGGCGCGCCAGCTCGCGCAGAATTTCCTTGGAGCGCTCGTCCACCACCCGCGGCACGTGGATCTGCACCTCGACATACTGGTCTCCGCGGCGGCCGGTGCGCGGGTTGAGCACGCCGCGTTCACGGACCCGGAACTTCTGCCCGCTCTGGGTGCCGGGCGGGATGCGCAGCAAAGCCTGCCCGTCGATGGTGGGCACCTCGATCTTGGAGCCCAGCGCCGCTTCCGTAACGGTAATGGGCACCGAGATGTAGATGTCATCGCCCTGCCGGCGGAAATAGGGATGAGGCTGGGTGCGAACGATGATGTAGAGGTCGCCGGACGGGCCGCCCGCCGTTCCGGCGTTGCCCTTGCCCGCAATTCGCGGCCGAGAGCCGTCCTGGGCGCCGGCCGGGATGCGCACATCGATGGAGTCGGTCCGCAGAATACGGCCGTCGCCATGACACGCGGGGCAGGCGTTTCGCAGCCGGCCCGAGCCACGGCAGCGCGGGCAGGTAATCTGGAAGCGCATGGCTCTGGCTGCCTGGGTGACTTTTCCGCTGCCGTGGCACTGCGGGCAGGTGGCGCCCGAGGCCGCGCCGCCGGCACTGCCCGTTCCGCCGCAGGTCGGGCACTGTTCATAGCGCTGAACCTGCAAGCCACGGATGATGGTGCCCTTGATCGCGTCCCAGAACCCGATGCGGACTTCGTATTCGAGGTCCTCACCGCGCTGAGGCGCCGCTTCAGCCTCGGCCGCGCCAGCCGCTCCACCGCCCCGGCCGGTGAAGAATTGTGAGAATACATCGCGCAGGTTCTCGCCAAAACCCGCACCGCCGGTTGTGCCAGCGCCCGCGCGTCCGCCGCCCCTGGGGCCACCGCCGCCGAAATCCTCGGAAAAATCGAAGCCTGAAAAATCGAAATTAGGAGCGCCGCCGCGCGCCCCGCCGCCCGGCGGCACCCCTTGCTCGGAATAGAAGCCGTACTGGTCGTACATGTCTTTCTTCTTCTTGTCGCTTAGTACGTCGTAGGCTTCCTGGATGCGCTTGAAGCGCTCCTCGGCGCTCTTATCGCCCGGGTTCACGTCGGGGTGGTGCTTGCGCGCCAGCCGCTTGTAAGCCTTGCGGATTTCCTCGGCCTTGGCCTTTCGCCCCACCCCCAGCGCCTCGTAGTAATCGAATTTCGGCGTGGATGCCATAGGAACAGTGACAAGTGATGAGTGACGAGTGGCCCGGGCCCTCGTCACTGGTCACTTGTCACTCGTCACTTCTTATCTTCATCGACGAATTCGGCGTCGATGACGTCGTCTTTCTTGCCCTGGCTGCCGGCCTGGCCGTCGCCGCCCGGCTGGGCGCCGGGTTGCGGGCCGGCGCCCGGAGGCGGGGGTGCGGTTTGCCGGTACATAGCTTCGGCCATCTTGTGTGTGGCCTGGGTCAGTTTATCGACGGCCTGGTTGATGCTCTCGACCGTGCCGCCATCCATCGCCTTCTTCACATCGGCGACGGCCTCCTCAATGGCGCGGGCGTCGGCGTCGCTGATCTTGTCGCGGTTTTCCTTGAGCAGCTTCTCGGTGGAGTAGACCAGCGCGTCGGCGCGGTTGCGCGTTTCAATCTCCTGGCGGCGCCGCTCGTCTTCGCCCTTGTGCGACTCGGCCTCGCGCGCCATTTTCTCCACCTCTTCCTTGGTCAGGCCGCTGGAAGAAGTAATAGTGATCCTCTGCTCTTTCTTGGTAGCCTTGTCGCTGGCCGAGACGTTGAGAATGCCGTTGGCGTCGATGTCGAAGGTTACTTCGATCTGCGGAATGCCGCGGGGCGCCGGCGGGATGCCCACCAGTCCGAATTGGCCGAGCAGACGGTTGTCGCGCGCCATGGCCCGCTCGCCCTGGTAGACCATGATCTCCACCTGCGTCTGGCTGTCGGAGGCGGTGGAGAAGATCTCGGCCTTGCGGGTGGGGATGGTGGTGTTGCGCTCGATCATCTTGGTCATCACGCCGCCCAGCGTCTCGATGCCCAGGGTCAGCGGGGTAACGTCGAGCAAGAGCACGTCTTTCACTTCGCCGCCCAGCACACCGCCCTGGACGGCCGCGCCGACGGCCACCACCTCGTCGGGGTTCACGCCCCGGTGCGGCTCGCGGCCAAACAGGTCGCGCACCAGTTGCTGGATGCGCGGCATGCGCGTCTGGCCGCCCACCAGCACCACTTCGTCGATCTTGTCCGGCGTCAGGCCGGCGTCGGCCAGGGCCTGCTTGCAGGGACCCATGGAGCGCTGCACCAGGGGTTCGATCATTTGCTCCAGCCGCGCCCGGGTCAGCTTCAGCACCAGGTGCTTGGGCCCGGTGGCGTCGGCGGTGATGAACGGCAGGTTGATCTCGCTCTCCAGCACCGAGCTCAACTCGATCTTGGCTTTCTCGGCGGCTTCCTTCAGCCGCTGCAGCGCCATCTTGTCCTTCGACAGGTCGATGCCCTGATCCCTGCGGAACTCCTCGATGATCCAGTCGATGATGGCCTGGTCGATGTTGTCGCCGCCCAAGTGGGTGTCGCCGTTGGTCGATTTCACTTCCACCACGCCCTCGCCCACTTCCAGGATGGAGATATCGAAGGTGCCGCCGCCGAAGTCGTAGACGGCGATGGTCTCGTCCTTCTTCTTGTCCAGGCCGTAGGCCAGCGCGGCCGCGGTCGGCTCGTTGATGATGCGCTTCACATCCAGCCCCGCGATCTGGCCGGCATCCTTGGTGGCCTGCCGCTGCGCGTCGTTGAAGTAGGCCGGGACGGTGATGACCGCGTCCGTAATCTTCCCGCCCAGGTGGGCCTCAGCGGCTTCCTTCAGTTTGCGCAAAATCATCGCCGAGATCTCCGGCGGGGTCCATTCCTTGCCGCCGGCCACCACGCGCGCGTCGCCGTTCGTGCCGCGCGCGACCTTATACGGGACCATCTTCATCTCTTCGGAGACTTCCTCGTGGCGGCGGCCCATGAACCGCTTGATCGAGTACACCGTGTTCTCCGGGTTGGTGATCGCCTGGCGCTTGGCGACTTGGCCCGCCAGTTGTTCGCCGGTCTTGGTGAAAGCGACTACGGAAGGAGTCGTGCGGCTTCCTTCCTGGTTGGCAACCACCAACGGCTCGCCGCTCTCCATCACCGCCACCACGGAATTGGTGGTGCCCAAATCAATGCCTATAATCTTGCCCATTGCAGACCTCCTTGAAGTCGCGCCCTCCGCCACGCGGCGGTTCGCGCCCGTTGACGATCAGTCTTATGCCTTTAGCTCAGATATAGTATAGAAATCTGCGCGTCATATTGTCAAGTCTTGTTTAGTGGAAATCCCTAAGTCTAGAGATACCAACAAAAAGCAATTCTTTCAATCCCTTGCAGATGGCATATAATTGTCTGAGGCGGCTGGATGATGAGGGCGCTGGAGGACTACATCGCGGAGGCGGCCCGGGTCCACGGACACACCTGCGCCGGCCAGGTCCTCGGTATCCGAATGGCCATGTACGGATTGCGTTTGCTGGGGATCGACGATCCCCAGGGGCCGGACCGCAAGCGGCTGGTCACCTTCGTGGAGATCGACCGCTGCGCCACCGACGCTGTTTCCCTGGTCACCGGATGCCGCCTGGGCAAGCGGGCGCTGAAGTTTCGGGACTTTGGCAAAGTGGCGGCAACCTTCATCGACCTGAAGACCAGCCGTGCCGTGCGCCTGATCGTCCGCGAGAGCGCGCGCGCCCTGGCGCGCTCGATGTTCCCGGAGCTGAGCGACAGGAGCCAACAGCAGGCGACCGCCTACCGCGTCATGGAAGATACCGACCTGTTCGATCGCCAGTGGGTGCGGGTGGAGCTGCCGCCCGAGGACTTGCCCGGGTACAAGGGCGCGCGGGCGCGTTGCGAGCAGTGCGGCGAAGCGATCAATTTCCGGCGCCAGGTGTTGCGCGACGGCCGTGTGCTGTGCCGCGCCTGCGCCGGCGAAAGCTACTATCAGATAGTGAATGGGACACAGATAAACACCGATTCACACTGATCTGTGTTCCTCTGTGTTTATCAGTGTCCCATCTTCCGTCATTTCAGGCGTTCAAGCTGCTTCTTCAGCGACTCGACCTGGCGTTCTCCCTTGGGGACGGTGGAAGCAAACTTGATCGCCTCTTCCAGCGTTCGGCGCGCGGCAGCCGTATCGCCCTTCTTCTCGTAAATCGAAGCGCGAGTCTGCAGCAGAGAAGTCCGCCGCGGCCCGTACACCCTGGCAAGCGCCCGGTCGGAGGCAGCCAGCGCCTGGTCATAGCGGCCCATCGTGTTGTACAGCGTCGTCAGGCGCGCCGGCGGGTTGTAATCGTTGGGCAGGTCGCGCTCGGAAGCCTGGAGGGCCGGAATGGCGCGCGCCGGGTCCTTCTGCCTCATCGCCATCATCACCCGGTACGAGTCGAGCGATGCTCGCGCTTCCGCGCTGGGCGCGGTTTTCTCGTGCTCGTCGAGGAAAGCCAGGAACTCGGCGCTCAGCTTCTTGCCTGCCTCGGCGTCTTTCTCCCGGCCGTACAGATCGAGGAGAGTGGCGTAGAGTTGGGCGCGGTCGTCTCCCAACACGCTTTGAATTCGCACGGCCTGCTCGGCCAGGGGCCTGAGCTGCCCGACCGCGTTCTTGGCCCAATCCGCCTGACCCCCGCCCACGGCGCATTCCAGGCCGAAATAAAGGACATTGCAGAACGAGCGGCCGCGCGACATGCCGGGCGCGAATTCAGTGGCGGCGCGGGCGCAATCTTCCTGCTTGCGCGCGAACTGATAGGCCATCACCAGCGATTCGATGGTACACTCGCGGCGCGGCCACTGCGGCCCGCCGGCCTGGATGGCCTCCCGGTACGCGGCAGCGGCTTCACCCGGTTTGCCGTCGGCATTGAGGAGATCGGCGCGCGCCAGCGCCGCCTCCGCTCCCTCGCCGCCGCCCTTCATGGCCCGCGCCCCGTCCTCGGCCAGCTTCGCCAGTTGTTCGGCGGTCGCGCTTCCGTACCATTTCAGAGCGATCTTCTCGGCCGTGGGGTCGATCACCAGGAACGACGGCCAGCCCTGGATCGGGAATTTCTCGACGAATGCGGAATTCTTCGGCTTGTCGGAATCAATCGAGAGCCAGGCAAACTGCCCGGCGTACTTCGTGAGCGCCGCGTCCCTCAGCACGTAGGCGCGCATGAAGCGGCAGGTATGTCACCACGGCGCCCAGATTTCCACGAACAGCGGCACCTTCCGACTGCGCGCCTCGGCCAGCGCACGTGGATAATCATCTTCAATGAACGGCAGCGTGGCCGATGGCACCAGGCCCGCCGCGCACACCAGCGCGGCCAGCAGCAGAACCATTCGCGTCAGGCGTCTCATAGCCTGAGTTTAAACCCAACACCGGCCGCTTTGTACGCCGTTTCATCACCACCGCGGCGAATTCCGGCGAAAAAGGCCGGCGAAGGTCGTTGAGGCACGCCACTCCGCACTCAGCACTTCTTCCGGTCGTAGGTCAGGAAACTGAAGGCGTAGGGATTGTCCGCACCGGCGGGATGGTCCTCGCGGGACATCAGCGCCCAGCGGCTTTCCTCGAATTCCGGGAAATGGGCGTCGCCCTCGAAGTTGTGGTGCACCAGGGTCAGGTAGAGGCGCCGGGCATGGCCGATGGTCTGCCGGTAGACCTGCTCGCCGCCGGCCACAAACATCTCTGCGGCGGGATCTTCCAGGCCGGCCAGGCCCAGCGCCTCGTCCAGCGAGCGGGCCACCAGCACCCCCGGCGGCGCGTAATCGGAGCGGCTGGTCAGTACCACGGTTTTCCTTCCGGGCAGCGGGCGGCCGATGGACTCGAACGTTCTACGCCCCATCAGCAGCCAGTGGCCCATGGTCAGTTGCTGGAAGCGGGCCAGGTCGGTCTTCAACCGCCACGGCAGCGCGTTTTTCCGCCCGATCACGCGGTTGGCGGACATGGCGACAATGATCGACAGCTTCATACGGCGATGGGCGCTTTGATGGCCGGGTGCGGGTCGTACCCGCTCAGCGTGAAATCTTCGTAACGGAAATCAAACACCGAGCGCACCGCGGGGTTCAGCGTCATGCGGGGCAGCGGCCGCGGCTCCCGGCTCAATTGCAGCCGGGCCTGCTCGACGTGGTTCAGGTAGAGGTGCGCGTCGCCCAGCGTGTGAATGAACTCCCCGGCCGCCAGCCCGCAGACCTGGGCCAC
>JAPKYU010000083.1 GCA_026394175.1 Acidobacteriota bacterium
TTGACCGAAAAGGCGGTCGAAATGGCGCTGGCCGGCGATGTGACGGCGCTGCGGCTTTGCCTGGAGCGCCTGCTGCCGGTGCGCCGGGAACGGCACCTCACCATGACCCTGCCCGCACCCGTAACGGCCGGCGACATCACCGCCGGCTTCGTCCGGGTGGTGGAGGCTCTTGCCAGCGGGGATCTGACACCCTCGGAAACCTCTTCCCTGGCGGAGTTGCTGGAGCGCGCCCGGCGGGCGATCGAGACCACCGACCTGGCTCGGCGAATCGAGGAACTCGAAGAGCGTCTAGAGGACGGAGAGCAGGATGAGGCTGGGGCGGACAATTGACCGGTTGAACAAGAAGGCGCCACAGCCGCCCGTGACTTAGCAAGGGAGCCGGGTCCAACCCAAAACCGGCCGGATTCTTTACTGACTGACTATTTGACATCCGTATGCAAGTCCTTGTCAGCGGGCGGCCGGAGTGATGAAATAGAGGGCAACATGAGGCGGCGGACTGTAGGGCGGCTGAGTGTCTGCATTTGCGCGCTGCTGCTCTGCCCGCTGGGCCGGGCGCAACCTCCGGCGGCCCCGCAAGCCCCGCGCAAGGGCGCCGAGGTGCTGGAGGCGCTGCGCAAGGCGCGCCTGGATCCCAAGGGCATTTATCGTCTCCACGATGCCAGCATCTACCGCGAAGACCTGCGAATCTACCTGGAGGAAGGGACGCTGGCCTTTTTGGAGCCGGTCGAAGGCCGCGTGACCGGCGCCGTGTTCGTGGGCCAGGGCGAGTTGCTGCTGATGCCGCCCGACCCGGTCGAGCGGCGCAGCATGACGCGCTTCACCGGCGCGCCGGTGCTCAACGAACGGTTTTCCAGCGCGCTGTTCCGGTTCACCGACGACACCTATGAGCGGTTGCTGGAAACCGTCGCCAATCGCCAGGTGGCCGAGCCCATCGATGACCCGGACCTGGTCGGCAAGTGGAACCCGGTGGTCGGGAACCTGCACGGCCTGAGCGAAATGCGCGTCCTGATAGACCTGATGGCCGAGAAGCCGGCGCCGTTCTTCGCCGGCCGGCTCAGCGGGAACCGGCTGGGCACCTTCGATGTGCAGATCGACTACCGGCAGCAGGAGCAGATCACTGCCGGGCAGGTGAACTGGAAGGATGGGCGGCGCTTCAGCGACATCTGGTGCGCGTACCCGGTGCGCTCGGTGCGCACCCGGGCGCGGCCCGCGCCGGTAGACCCCATCCAGCCGGTCCATTTCCGCATCGAGTCCCGGGTGATGCCACTGACGCACGCCATGCAGGTGACGGCCGAGGTGGACCTCCGCGCGGTCACCGGCGGCGAGCGCGTGCTGCAGTTCGAGCTGTCGCGCTTTCTCAAGGTGGCCTCGGTGTACCTGGCGCCGAAGGGCGGCCCTGCGGTCGAAGTCGAGTTTTCGCAGAACGAGCTGGTGGAGGACAGCGAAATCCGGCGCCGTGGCAACGACCAGGTCACGGTCATCCTCACGACGCCCACGGTTGCCGGCCGGCAGTTCACGCTGCGCTTCCGGTACGAGGGCGAGGTCATCTCCGATGCCGGCAACGGGGTGCTGTTCGTCGGCGCGCGCGGCATCTGGTATCCGAACCGCGGCATGCGCAGCGCCCTGTTCGACCTTACCTTTCATTGCCCGCGCCGCCTGACGCTGGTGGCCACCGGCGACCGCCTGGACGAAAAGGACGATGGCGAGTGGCGCGTGTCGCGCTGGCGCTCGCCGGTCCCTATTCGCGTCGCCGGCTTTAACCTGGGCGAATACGACAAGAGTGAAGGCAAGTCGGCCGGCCTCCACATCGAGGTGTACGCCAACAAGACTTTGGAGCCGGCGCTGGCGCAGCGGCAGCAGGTGCCGGCCTTTTTGTGGGAGTATATTTTGGAGCACTCGGTGCTCGGCCAGGGCCGCCTGGCGCGGACTGTTCCGCCGCCGCCCATCATGGTTCCCGCTCCCATGCCGCCCCGCATGCAGGACATTGCCGCCAGCATCGCCCGCGACACCGCCCAGAACCTGGAGTTTTTCGCGCGCCAGTTCGGCCCGCTGCCCTATCACCGGCTGGCCATTTCCCCCATCCCCGGCGCCTTCGGCCAGGGTTGGCCCGGGCTGATCTACCTCTCCACCCTGGCCTTCTTCCTGCCCTACGCGGAAACCACGCAGCCCCTGGTGGCGCCTACCACCGAAATCTTTTACCGCACGCTGATGCGCAGCCACGAGATCGCGCACCAATGGTGGGGCAACGTGGTGATTCCGGGTGGATATCGCGATGAGTGGCTGATCGAGGGGCTTGCCAATTACTCGGCCCTGCTGTACCTGCAGTCCCGCAAGGGCGGCGAGCAGGAAGTGCGCTTGCTGCTGAACCGGTCCAAGGAGGAACTGCTGCAGAAAGTGGGAGAAGAGCGGGCCGAGCAGGCCGGCCCGCCCGTGCTCGGCTACCGGCTGTTTTCCTCCCTCTCGCCGGCCGGCGTGGACCTGGTGATGTATAAGAAGGCCACGTGGATCCTGCACATGCTGCGGCAGTTGATGCGCGATCCGCGGAGCGGCTCGGATGCCGCGTTTTTCGCCTTTCTGCGCGCCGTGCGCGCGGCCTGCGCCGAAAAGCCGTTGACCACCGAGCTGTTTCGGCAGATCGCGGAGAAGCACGTGGTCCGCGCCGCCAACATCGACCAGGCCGCGTCGCTGGAGTGGTTCTTCGATCAGTGGGTGTACGCCACCGGCATTCCGGAAGTGCGGGTGAAGACGGCGGTGGAAACGCGCGCCGGCAAACTGAGCCTCACCGGCGTGGTGCACATGGACGGCGTGGATGAGAACTTCTCGCTGCCCGTCCCCATTTACGGGCAGACGCTACGCGGGCAATCGTTGCTCGGCATTGCCATGGCCGTGGGCAGGGAAACCAAGCTCAGTTTTCCGCTGGTGGCCCGCCCGCTCAAGGTCCTGGTGGATCCCCAGGCCACGTTGCTGGCGGTGTTCAAGTGACAAGTGACGAGTGACGAGTGATGAGCACCGAATGCTCGGGCGGCGACTTGTCACTCCGCATTCCGCACTCCGCACTCACACCTGCACCCAGCGGTTTTCGCGCGCGCTCTTGACGATGGCGTCGCACAGGCGCAGCTCACGCAGCCCGTCCTCGAAGGTCGCGAAATCCACCGGCAGGCCCTTGGCGATGCCGTCGGCGGCAATGTAGGCGTACACGCGGCGTACGGTCTGCTTGATGGCCGTATCGAAGCCCTCGGCGTGGCCGCCGGGCAGGTCGCAGAAGTGCCGCACCGAGGCATGGATCAGCGACGGGTCCTTGATCAGGATTTCATTGTTGGCTTCGCGCCGGCCAATCCACAGCTCATTGGGGTTCTCGGAGTTCCAGCCCACGGCCTTCTTGGTGCCGTAAATCTCGATGTTCAGGTAATTCTTGCGGCCCGCCGTCACGTTGCTGATGGTGACATTGCCGCGCGCCTTGCCGTCGAACCGCAGCATGATGGCGGCGTAGTCCTCGGTCTTGACCGGCACCAGCTCGTAGTCGTCCGACGTCAGGATCTTGCCGGCAAAGGCCTCCACTTGCTTCTTCGGCTTCTGGCGGACGGGGATGAAGGTGGCGAAGTCGGCGCACAGTTCCTTCACCCGGCAGCCGGTGATGAATTCGCACAGGTCCAGCCAGTGCGAGCCGAGGTCGCCCACCACCCGCGTCTCGCCGCTGAATTCCGGCTCCAGCCGCCAGTTGTAGTCGGTGGGGAAGAACAGCCAGTCCTGGAGGTACACGCCGTTGCAGACGATGATCTCGCCCAGCTCTCCGGTCTCGACCAGGGCGCGCATGTGGCGGGTGAGCGGGTAGCAGCGGTTGTTGAAGTGGACGGCGGCGACCTTCTTGGCGGCCCTGGCCGTCTTCACCAGGTCCTCGCCCTCGGCCGAGGTCATGGCCAGGGGCTTCTCGCACAGCACGTGCTTGCCGGCCTCCAGCGCCTTCTTGGCCACCGGGTAGTGGAGGTGGTTGGGGGTGCAGACGTGCACGATATCGATGTCCGGGTCGGTCAGGACCTCGTCGATGTTGCTGGTGTAGCGGGTCAGGCCGAGCTGCTCGGCCTTGGCCTTGGCCACCTCCGGCAGCACCTCGGCCAGCGCCACCACTTCGGCGAAGCCCAGGCGGCGCACCGCTTCCACGTGCGCCGGGCCAATAAAGCCCGCTCCGATAACCGCGGTACGAAGCTTATGCATAACGCTCCTCCTCTTCAGGCTACAGGCTGCAGGCTGCAGGCTGCAGACCGGGATGAAACTTCTATACAAACACAGCGCGGCTTTCGTTGCAACCGAGGTCCCACGCCTTACTCAACCCGCAGCAGCTTCACGTTGAAGATCAGCGTGGAGTTGGGCGGGATGGCGCCCGGAAAACCTTTCGCCCCGTACGCAAGATCCGGGGGGATGGTCAACTTGCGCTCGCCGCCCACCTTCATGGTGCTGACGCCTTCGTCCCAGCCTTTAATGACTTCCCCGCGGCCCAGGACGAACTTGAACGGCGTATTGCGGTCCACCGAGCTGTCGAACTTCTTTCCGTTGGTCAGCCAGCCGGTGTAATGCACCACCACGGTCTGTCCGGCTTTGGGTTCGAGGCCCGTGCCGGCCTGGATGTCCTCATATTGCAGGCCGGACGGCGTGGTCACCTTCTTTGCCGCAGCCGGCGCTTTCTTCGCGGGCGCTTTTTCACCCGCGGCTGCGCCGGCTTTCTTCTGTCCGGCCGGCGCCTTGGTTTCCTGGGCCGCAAGCAACATCATGGGTACCGAGATAAGAAGCACAAGAACGATTCGCTTCACAGGTCCTCCTATGCTCTGATTCACTGCAATTCAACGGTGACGCAGTTGCCATCCCGGCCGCCGGCGCTGACGCAAACAGGCAGCTTACCACGAACCGGGAAATCAGCGGATGGCCGAAACCCATTCCGGCTCGTTTATGAGGATGACTTTTTTTTCGGAACGTGGTTCATTAGGCGTGAAAGCGCGGGGACCGGCTGTGTGCCGAACGGCCGGCGCCGGTTCCCGGGGCAGGCCATTATGAGGATCAGATTGTTCGCCGCGCTTTGTTGCGCGGCGCTCGCTTCCGTGGCAGCCCGGGCACAGGTGCTGGACAACGCGGCGCTGAGCGGCAAGTATTTCTTCGTCCAGCTTCTGGCCGATAGTCCGGCCGGGCAACCCGTCGCGGCGCGCAATCTTGGCGGTTCGATCACCTTCGACGGCAAGGGTGCCTACGGCTACAGCGGGAAACTCGGGGTGGGCACGGCGGCGGCGACGGCCGCCAGCGGGCAGGGTGTTTACCGCGTGGCCGACAACGGGAGCCTCACATTGACCAACCCGATCCGCGGCACGCTGGAGGTGCGCGGCTGGCTGGGATGCGCGGGTAGCGGGGCCGGCAGCCTGCCGGGCGGTTGCGGCGACCTGCTGATCGTCGGCGCCAGCACCGAAGCTGCCGACAGCAGCTATGACTTCTTCCTGGCCATCCGTGCGCCCACCGGCACCGCCGGCGCCGCGCTGCTCAACGGCGCATACACGGCGGCCTCGCTGCGGCTCGCCGACAATGGCGCTGCATCCGCGCTGCTGTCGCTGGCAGCCAACGGAAATGGGCAGTTCACCAGCCTGACCGTCTTGGGCCACGCGACCGATCAAGGCGGCACAAACGCCGGCCAGCCGGTCAGCGGCGCAACTTACACCCTCAACGCGGACGGCACAGGCGCCGCGTCTTTCGGTAGTACGAGCACGCTCGTCTCCGGCAGCCGAGAGATATTCATTTCACCGGATGGCGCTTACCTGATCGGGTACAGCAGCGCGGCCGGCCCCCGCGACGTCGTTGTCGGGGTCAAGAATTACAGCGGGTCGGCGGCAGCCGCCAATTTCGAGGGGGACTATCGCATCGCCGAGCTGACCGTCGAGACGCTGGCCAACGCCAGGACCGCCTTCGACGGGGCAACGTTCAGCGCGGGCAGCGGCACGGTTCGCGCCCTGGGCAACGGCCGCGCGCTGCTTTCCGAGCGCCTTCGCGTCTTGAACACCCGCATGGACTACTCCGGCGTGAATTCCTACCAGGTGTCCACGGACGGTGGCGGCGCGTTGGCGCCGAAGCTGGCGCAGGACCTGAAGAACATGGCGCTGGGCCCCGCCGTGAATCTGGGCACCGTGGTGCGGGCGGCTTCGCTCGCCGGGGCGCAGGTCGGCCTGGCGGGCAAGGCCAGCTATCAGTACGGCATTTTCTTCGCCGCGCGGGCCGCCGCGCTCTCGGGCGCCGGGGTGTTCCTCAATCCGAACGGCGTGGTCAACGCCGCCTCCTTCGCCCCCGCGCCGGCGCCGGTTTGTCCCGGCGCGATCGTGTCGTTGTTTGGTTCCGCTTTCGCTGGCGATAAGGCCGTAGCGACCAGCCTGCCGCTGCCGACAGTGCTGGGCGGGCTGACGGTGACCGTGGGCGGCACGCAGGGCCCGCTGTTCTATGTCTCGCCGGGGCAGGTGAACTTGCAGATTCCGTATGGGCTGAAAGGCAGTTCCGTCAGCCTTAAGGCGGGGACCGGCACAGCGGCCTCAAGTGAAGTGACTGTTCCGCTGGCGGCTACCTGCCCCGGCGTGTTTTTTTATGACGACGGCCAGAGCCTGTTCCGCGGCGTTGTGCTGCACGCCGATTACTCGCTGGTGACGGCCGGCAAGCCGGCGCGCCTCGGCGAGACGGTTCTCATCTACCTGACGGGATTGGGGGAACTCAGTCCTGCGGCAACAACCGGCGCGGCCAATCCCGAGTCGCCTCCCGGCAAGGCGCTCGATCCAGCTATCGTCGTGTACTTCGGCGGCGAGGCGGCGCTGAGTGTCGCATTTGCCGGTGGCGCCCCGCGTTTCGCCGGCCTGAACCAGATCAACGTGACCATCCCGTTCAGCGCGCCGACCGGTTCCGCCGTCGCCGTGGCCATCGCCACCTCGACCGCCTATACCGACGTGGTCGACATTCCCATCAGCTACTGACGGGCAACAGAGCGGCGTGACCTGTGCCGACGCGTCCGTGGAGATGTAGGCGCGTTCTGAACCACAAAGCCACAAAGCACACAGAGGATCACAAAGAATATTTCTTTGTGCGTCTTGGTGGTCTTTGTGCCTTTGCGGTTCAATTCCGCCATGTCCGCACGATAGACCGCGTGCGACCGGACCGCGATGCTAACATCAAATGAGGAGGAGGTTTTGCGATGGAGCAGAGCTGCATCCTGAGCGCGGTGCGCACGCCGATCGGCAAATTCCTGGGGGCGCTGTCGCCGGTGGCGGCGCCGCTGCTGGGGGCCGCGGCGATTCGCGAGGCGGTGATTCGGGCGGGGATCGAGCCCGGCCAGGTGGAGGAAGTGATCATGGGCAACGTGCTGAGCGCCGGCCTGGGCCAGAACCCGGCCCGGCAGGCCGCCTTGCGCGGCGGCCTTCCAGACCGCGTTGCCGCCATGACCATCAACAAGGTCTGCGGCTCCGGCTTGAAGGCCGTGGCCCTGGCCGACCAGGCCATTCAGACCGGCAATGCCGAAATCGTGGTGGCCGGGGGCATGGAATCCATGTCCAACGCGCCGTATCTGCTCCTCCAGGCGCGCGGCGGCCTGCGCCTGGGCGACGCCAAGCTGATCGATTCCATGGTCCACGACGGCCTGTGGGATTGCTACGAGGATTGCCACATGGGCAACACCGGCGAGGCGGTCGCCGAGAAGTACGGCATCACCCGGGCGGAGCAGGATGAATTCGCGGTGAACAGCCACCGCCAGGCGGTGGCCGCCATCCAGGGCCGCCGCTTCGAATCGCAGATCGTTCCCGTGGAAGTGCCGCAGGCCAAGGGACAGGCGTTGCGGGTGGAGCAGGATGAGTCGCCGCGCGAAGACACCAGCGTTGCGATGCTGGCGCGCCTGAAGCCGGCGTTCAAGAAAGACGGAACCGTCACGGCGGGCAATGCGCCGGGCGTGAACGACGGGGCAGCCGCGGTGGTTGTGGCCTCGGCCGCCGTGGCCGCCCGCCTGCGGCGCCAACCGCTGGCGCGCATCGTCGGCCAGGCCACCAGCGGCATCGCTCCGATCTGGGTCATGATGGCCCCGGTGGAGGCCGTCAACCGCCTGCTGGCGAAAGTCGGCTGGAACCGGGATGACGTGGACCTCTACGAGTTGAACGAAGCATTCTCGGTGCAGGCCGTCGCCGTGATCCGCGAGCTGCGCCTGAACCCGGCCAGGGTCAACGTCAATGGCGGAGCGGTGGCGTTGGGGCATCCCATCGGCGCCAGCGGCGCCCGCATCCTGGTTACCTTGCTGCATGAAATGATGGCCCGCAACGTCCGCAAGGGAGTGGCCGCGCTGTGCCTGGGCGGCGGCAACGCCGTGGCCATGGCTGTCGAACGCTAGAGATGTGTCTCGCAATTTCGGATTTCGGATTGCGGATTGCGGATTTCAAACGCCGGAGTCGAGAGATGGACGTCAATTCAATCCAGACGGTGGCGGTGATTGGGGCCGGGACCATGGGCAACGGCATCGCCCAGGTGATGGCCGGGGCCGGCTGCCAGGTCTTGCTGTATGACACCGGGCAGGCGGTGCTCGATCGCGCGCTGGCCACTATTTCCGGCAACCTGGAGCGCGAAGTCCGGAAGGCGAGAAGCACCGAGGCGGACCGGGAGGCCGCGCTGGGGCGCATCCGGGCCGTCACCTGCCTGGAGGCCGTAGCGCCCGCTGATTTCCTGGTGGAAGCGGCGCCCGAGGATTTCCGGATCAAGGCCGAGTTGTTCGGCAAGCTGGACACGCTGTGCCGGCCGGAGATCATCCTGGCCAGCAACACCTCCTCGTTGTCGATTACCCGGCTGGCCGCCGTCACCCGCCGCCCGGACAAGTTCATCGGCATGCACTTCATGAACCCGGCGCCGGTGATGCAACTGGTGGAGCTGATCCGCGGCCTGGCCACCTCCGACCAGGCCTGCCAGTTGACGCGCGCCCTGGCCGAGCGGGCAGGGAAGACGGCCGTGGAAGTAAACGACTTTCCGGGCTTCGTCGCCAACCGCGTGCTGATGCCGATGATCAACGAAGCCGTCTATTGCGTCATGGAGGGCGTGGGGACCGTCGAAGCGGTGGACGCGGTGATGAAGATGGGGATGAATCACCCCATGGGGCCGCTGGCGCTGGCCGACCTGATCGGGCTGGACACCTGCCTCTCCATCCTCAACGTGCTGCACGAAGGCCTGGGCGATCCCAAGTATCGGCCCTGTCCCCTGCTGAAGAAACTGGTGGACGCGGGCCGCCTGGGCCGCAAGACGGGCCACGGCTTCTACAAATACAGTTAATTCGCGGGAGCGTAATAGCCCTTGCGGGCCTGCACGCGGAGGTCGTCGCGCACGGTTCGAATCTTCAGTGGGCGGAAGCGGCCGTCGCGGCGCGTGTTGCCGGGAGTGTAGCCGATGCTGTACTGGCTGCGCAGCTCGTGGGAGATTTCGTCGAAGGCGACGGCCAGTTCCTTGCCGTGGGTCACGCGGAAGACGCGCCCGCCCGTCTCCTCGGCCATTTTCTTCAAGGCGCCGTCGCCGGCGTAGCCGAGCGGGCCGTAGAAGCCCCGGTCGTAGAACAGGATCCCGTAAATAATCACGTCGGCCTTCTGGGTTGTCTCGACCGCCTGGTCGAGCTTGGTCTTGCTGCCCTGGTCCTGCCCGTCGGTGATCAGCACGATGGTCTTGCGGCCGACTTCAGCGGTGAGCTTTTCGGTGGCCGCCAGGTATACGGCGTCGTAGAGGAGGGTGCCGCGCGGGGGAAGGGGAAACGGGCCTTGCGGAATGGTAACGCGCGAGGGCGGCGGTCCGGAGGTGTTCACCCGCAACTGGTCCAGCGCCCGGCGCAGCAACTCCTGGTTGCCGCTGAGGTCCTGCAGCAAGTCCACGTCGGTGTCGAAGCTGATGAGGAAGGCCAGGTCCTTGGCCCCCAGCACGCGGCGGAAGAACACCTCGCTGGCGTCCCGCTCGGCGGGCACCAGCCGTTGCTGGCTGACGCTGGTATCCACCAGCAGTCCGATGGTGAGGGGCAGCGCCGTCTCGCGGGTAAAATAGCGGACCTGCTGTTTCTGGCCGTCCTCGAAGATCTCGAAATCGTTCTTGTCCAGGGTGTTGATCAACCGGCCCTTGCGGTCCTTCACCGTGCACAGCACGCTGACCACATCGACATCCACGCGGATGGTCGGCGTTTGCTCCGCCGGCCTCTGCGCGGGGGCCTGCGCCGGCGCGCCGCATCGCGACAGCGCGGCGGCGAGAAGCACGATGCCTGCCCGGACGTGCCGTTTCATCTGCTCCCCTATTTTACTGGGGATTTCGCAAGGCGTGTACCGCCGCGATCGCGCCGCCGCCGCGCGCCGGCCTTTCGCGGAGCGCCCTTCTCCCCGCCGAGCGCGCGCCGCTTTTTGATTCGATCGTCACTTTTTTCTTGACATCAATTGCAGCAGACTCTATACATGAGACAACATCACGATGCGATTGAGCGTTGTGATGGAAGGGAGAATGAAGCGGATGAAATGCGCAACCAAAAAGCCTGCGAAGAAAAAAGCTAAGAAGAAGTAGTTTTTTTCTTTGCCTGGGTTAAACGGGCCTCGCGCAAGCGAGGCCCGTTTCGTTTTTGGGCCGGGCCGCGCGCCGGACCTGCCGCCGTTTCAGGAAATGTCCAGGGCGGCCAGCAGTCCCTCGATGCCGGAGCGATCGACGACGAGATCGCGGCCGTCCCGCTCCATCCGCTCCACCTCATCGAAAGCCCGAAACAGGCGGGTCTTGGCGAGCGCATATTGCTCGGTGGAGGAGAGATCGCGGCGGTGCCCGCCGGCCCAGGTCTCCAGTGCGTCGTCGGCGACAAAGACGGCGACCATGAAGGCGGCCCGCCGCTGGCCCCGGATCTCGAACAGGTAGGCCGTGCCGCGCTTCCACCAGCGTCGCCGCTTTTTCTCCCGCCGGACGAACACGTACTCGTAGACGTGGCCGGTCTGGCCGGAATAGGTCTTCACTCGGGGACCCATGCTCCTTTCCCGTTTACCAGATTCGAGGAAGAGAGACAACAGCGATGCTGCCGCCTGGGGTCTTTCGCTTTCGGTGTGGCCGCCGCGGCGACCATGGCTGCATGGGGTGACGGCGCGCGTCCTTTACACCCGCGCCCCGCCGCGGATACAATAGTGATTCGTTCTGAACGTCAAGGAGACGGCAGGAGGAGTATGGCCAATCATCTTTCGGCGCTGAAGCGGATGCGCCAGAGCGAGAAGCGCGAAGCTGCCAATCGGACGCGGCGGACGC
>JAPKYU010000703.1 GCA_026394175.1 Acidobacteriota bacterium
GCAGCAGGGCAGATAGGCCCAGGTGCTGCCGCCGTCGGGACTGCGATAGACGCCGGGGTCGGTCGCCGCGTACAGGGTGGATCGGCTCGAAGGATCGAAGACCATGCTGCGCACACGAATACCGGGGTCCATGCCGGTGGCCGCCCAGGTGAGGCCATAGTTGGCGCTGCGCAGAATGCCCGCGTCGGTGCCGGCGTAGACCTTGGAGCCATCCGTCGGATCGACCAGCAGCGCGGTAATCGTGCGATCCACCAGCCCGACCCGCGTCCAGGTGCCGCCGCCGTCGATGCTGCGGTAAAGGCCCTGATCGGTCCCCGCATACTGGCGGGAGGCATCGCTGGGGTCGATGGCCAGCGAGCGGACCGCCGGGGCGCTCAATCCGGCGCTGGCCGGGCTCCAACTGGCTCCCGAGTTGGTCGTCTTGAACAGGACGCCGGCGCCCAACCCCGACTGGAAGGCGTTCATTGTCGGAAAATGCGCGGAAGCTGTTTGCCCCGCCACAAACGCGTTCCCGGCCGAATCGACGGCAAGGGAGGTGTCAAAGTCACGCTGGTCCCCGCCCAGGTAGGTGGCATACACCAGCGAAGAGCCGGCCGCGTACAGTTTCAGGACAAAGGCATCGCCCGCGCTGCCCCGCGCCGTCTGGTACGCTCCCGCGGTCGCCTGCAGGCCGGCCGAGACGATCGACCCGGCCAGGTAGGCGCTTCCGGCGCTATCCACGGCGATGCCGGCGGTTTCATCTACCGGCAGGTAGGTGGAGTACACCAGCGCGTCGCCGGCCGCGCTCAGCTTGCTGACAAAGCACGGAGCGGCGGCGGCCTGGAAGGCGCCGGCGGTGGTGGGGAAATCGGTGGACTGCGTGGTCCCGGTGACGTAGGCGTTGCCGCTGGAATCCACGGCGATGTCGCGGGCCGCCTCCGCCTGCCGCCCACCCAAATAAGTGGCGTACACCAATGTCGTGCCCGCCGCGCTCAGCTTGGCGATAAACACGTCCGGCAGACCCACCGGCGCGCTCTGCAAGGACCTGGTGGTGGGGAAGTCCGACGAACTGGTGGTGCCCACGACGTAGGCATTGCCTGCGGCGTCCACCGCCACCCGTGAGCCCGTGCCGGCCCCGCTGCCCCCCAGATAGGTCGAGTAGGTCAGCACCGGGTCGATGAACAGCGTCCGGGACCGGTCGTAGCCGCCCAGTTGGAAGCGGACGTGGCCCCCCCGGCCGACGGCATAGCGGCCCGCGACCCGGCGCTTCCCGCCCTTCGCTTGTTGGTAGACGAGCGGGGCGCGGAGGCGCACCTCGCCGCCGCCGGCGCTCAACACCAGGTCGCCGCCAGGATCGACTGCCACACGCTCCGCGCCCTCCACGGCAAAGTGTATGAGACGGGCATCGGCGCCCGGGGCTACCACAAAGTCGTACTCCAACTGCCCCTGCGTTCCGTAATAGGCCAGGTCAATTCCCGGATAGACGCCGCGGTAGACGACCCTTTGGAACGTGCCCACCCCGGTCCGCCAGGACGCTGCGTGGTTCCCCAGCAGGTAGTTGGTCTTGCCCGGCAGCGGGTCGGCGCCCGTGACCGAAGCCGGTTGCTTGGCCTCCAACAGCCGCAGGCGAATTACCTCGGCGCGGGTGGCCGCCGCGCGGTCGGGACGTTGCAGCGAGAAAACGGCGTCCCGGTCGGTGAGGAACAGGGTGTACCCCTGGCCGCGCGACAGGAATTTCACCCGGGGGTCGGTCTGTCCCTGGTTCTCCTCGAAGCTCAGCGGCAATTGGCCGAAACCGGCCACCACCGCCGCCTGCCGGCCCGCCACGGTATCCGCGCGGGAACCGGCCATGGCCAACGGCGCCACAAGAACCAGCAACAGCACACCAATCCACGGAGCCAGTCCGCACGAATAACGACTGCGCCGCGAGCGGTGATGCATACACTGTCCCTCGCCAGGCGCATTACTGAATCGACGACTGCGTAAGCTCACCTCCGACTGCGGTCGCAGGCGCGACCGGCGAAGCCGCGTCCCACACGGTACCCGGCTGCATGCCAGGCCTTTCCCTAGTGAGGCACTTACGCAATGCCGCTTTGTCCGCTACCTTTCGGCGCCAAGCCGGTCTTCCGACTGGGGGCGGCACCAGAAACTCAGGTCGATAAAAATCAGCGTCTGGCTGAGCGTCAAGTCTGAGAAGGTAGAGCAAGGATGTGATTGATGTCAACTCGCAAACATCGAGCCTTGTCGGACAATGGCTTTAGCAGGCTGCT
>JAPKYU010000414.1 GCA_026394175.1 Acidobacteriota bacterium
TGGAGGAACTGGCTTTGCTGCTCGCCACCGAGATGGGCAAGAACCTGCAAGAAGCTCGAGGCGACGTGTTGAAAGCCATCGAGGTTGTGGAACTGGCATGCGCCGTTCCGGTAACCATGCAAGGACGGTCGCTGATGAACGCTTCCACCGGCTACGACACCACGACCTATCGCGAGCCGTTGGGTGTTCTTGCCGGCATCGCGCCGTTCAACTTCCCCGCCATGATTCCCTTCGGTTGGATGATTCCACTGGCCATCACCACCGGCAACACCTTTGTGCTGAAGGCCGCCAGCATGGTTCCGCAGACCGGGATGAGAATGATGGAACTCCTCCAGGAAGCGGGGCTGCCTGACGGCGTGGTGAATCTCGTCACTTGCAGCCGCGGCGAAGCGGAGATCCTCCTGAAGCATCCCGATGTCAAGGGCGTCAGTTTCGTCGGTTCCACGAAGGTTGGGCTGCACGTCTATCAGACGGCGGCCGCCTGCGGTAAGCGGGTTCAATGCCTCACCGAGGCCAAGAACCACGGACTGGTGCTTAAAGACGCCGCCCTGGAGCGTTCCGCGCGCGGCATTGTCAATTCCTCGTTCGGCTGTGCCGGGCAGCGCTGCATGGCTCTTCCGGTGGTGTGCGTGGAAGAGTCGGTGGCCGACGAAATGGTGGACTACCTCACCAGGTTCGCCCAGGAACGGGAAATGGGTCCCGCCTGGGAGCCGGATACCGAACTCGGGCCCCTGGTTTCTCCGGACCAGAAGAAGTGGGTCACCGACTGGATTGACAAGGGGGTCCGGGAAGGCGCGGAGCTGGTGCTCGACGGGCGGCAGGCGAGCGTAAAGGGATATGAGGGCGGGTTCTTTGTCGGCCCCACGGTTTTCGACCACGTCACAGCCGGGATGCGGGTGGGCATCGACGAGATCTTCGGCCCGGTCCTGTGCATCAAGCGAGTCAGGGACTTCGAGGAAGGTCTATCGATCATGAATGCCAGCGAATTCGCGAATGGCTCCTCGATCTTTACGCAAAGCGGCTACTACGCCCGGGAGTTTGCGCGGCGCACGCACGCCGGCATGGTGGGGATTAACGTGGGCATTCCGGTCCCCATCTCCGTCTTCCCGTTTAGCGGGCACAAGAACTCGTTCTTTGGGGATCTCCACGTGATGGGTCAGGACGGCATCTCCTTCTACACGGAAACGAAGGCCGTCACCACACACTGGTTTAGCGAGGAGGAGATGAAGCAGGCCAAGGTCGGCACCTGGGACGGGATGACTTTCAGGACCTGATGACTTTGCTCGACGATCGTCGGCGTGCTGATGGCGGAAGACGGCGCATGTTGTCTACAATGACGATCTGGGGGTGTCCTACGCATAGCAATTCAACGAGAAGACGATTCCTGGGCACGTGCGGCGCGGCGGTGGCTGCCGGCTGGGCGGCCGCCAAGACCGGCCCGAACGAGACCGTCAACCTGGGTCTTATCGGTTGTGGGGCGCGGGGCCGCACCTTGATCATCCCCACGGTCGGGAAAATCCCCGGCACGCGGTTCGTGGCCGTCTGCGACGTGAACTCCAGGTACCTCGCCGATGGCCGCAAACTGGCCGGAGGCGAGCGCGTGGCGGCCCATCACGATTACCGCAAGCTGCTCGAGGACAAGAACATTGACGCGGTGATCATCGCTACGAATCAGCAATGGCATGTGCTGCCGATGATCGCCGCCTGCCAGGCCGGCAAGGACGTGTACCTGGAGAAGCCTCTGGGCCAATCCATCGGCGAGGGTCCGTACGCCATCGCCGCGGCCCGCAAGTACGGCCGCATCGTGCAGGTCGGCACCCAGCAGCGTAGCCAGGAGCATTACCAAAAAGCCGTGGATCTCATTCAGGCCGGGAAGCTGGGCGAGATTTCCGAAGTGCGGGTTTGGGACTACGAAAACAACTGGCCGGGCGCCGGATCTCCACCCGACTGCCCTCCCCCGGCGGAGCTGGACTGGGACTTCTACGTCGGTCCCTCTCCCTATCGGAACTACAATCCCAACATTTACTACAAGTACGGCTACGACTGGTTCCGGGTCGCGGGCGCCGGCCACCAGGTCGCCTGGGGCGTACATCACTTCGACATCGTACTGTGGGCCATGCAGGTGAAGTGGCCAAAGACGGCCTACGCGGCGGGCGGGAACTTCGCTTACGTGGACAACCACGAGTATCCGAATACTTTCAGCGCCACGCTGGAGTTCGGCCCCGGCCCGGTGGCCAAGCACGGCTTCCTGCTGCAGTACACCATGAGAACCGGAGGCCGGCGGGAAACGCGCGCCCACGGAAAGTGTTTCATCGGCACCGAGGCGTCGATGATCCTGGACCGGGCGGGCTATTCGATCGTCAAGGAAGTTCGCCAGGGGCAGAAGGTCGTCTCCACGGACTACTTGATCAACGCGGAAGAAACGGTTCGTCCCGCGGACGACCACAATCGCCACTTCGAGGTGTTTATCGAAAACGTGCGCCGGCGAAAACAGCCGACCGCCACCCCGGAGACGTTGCACTACGCCACCGCCGTGGGGCACTTGATGAACATTTCTTGGGAGGCCGGCCGCAACATCCGCTGGGACGGTGAGAACAACAAGGTCGTCGACGATCCAAAGGCGCATGCGCTGGTCATGAGACCGTACCGCGCGCCGTGGAAATTGGAGGTATAGCCAGATGCACGATGCCATGACCCGCCGAAGTTCGCTGGCGGCGCTTGCCGCCGCCGGTGCGGCCCTGGGACAAGGGAAACGAGGCAAGAGCGCGGGCTCTGTGCCGGTCGGGGTGGCGACCACGGATTTCCGGGACCAGACCAACCAGAGTCTGGCCGAGGAGCTGAAGAGCCAGGGCGTGCGCCACATCCAGCTTTTCTTCACGCAGAAGGACAGCAATTACTGGAAGTACGGCGCGCGCAGCGACCTCCAGAACATGACGCCGGAGCGCGCCAAGGAAATCGCCGGCGTCTACCGCTCGGCCGGGATGTCGATCCACGGCCTGGGGGTGTACGTGACGCTGATCCATCCCGACCCTGCCGAGCGCAAGGCAAACCTCGCCTACTTTGAAGCCGTGATGAAGCTCGGCGAGCACATGGGGGTGCGAACGTTCCTGAGCGAGATGGGCCATTATCAGCCGCCGGGACCGGCGCCCCGGGTGCCGTACGATTGGCAGGACGAGGTTTGGAAGGCGGCGGTGGGCACGGCCAAAGAGCTGGCGCGGGTGGCGGAGGCCAACGACGCGACGATCCTGCTGGAACCGATCTACCGCAGCGTTTTGGCCAGCGCCAAGCGAACCCGCGTGTTTCTGGAGGAAGTCGGCTCGCCGCGGGTACGCGCCCAGCTCGATCCGGCCAACTTGCTGGAAGTGAACGACCTCGAGGAGATGTTCGCGCAGCTTAAACCCTGGATCGGCGGCATCCATGCCAAAGACCGCAAGTTGCACGTCACCCAGGGTGTAGCCGCCGGTCAAGGGGACCTGGACTATCGCAAGTTCGTCACCTTGGCGGCCCAGCATGCGCCGGGCGTCCCGCTGATCATCGAGTACGCCGGCACGAAGGATTACCGTGCGGCGCTGGCGCATCTGCGCTCGGTGATCGGCGAGCTGGGTTTGACCGAAGGATGACATCAAGCCAAGGCGGACCGTTCCGTCCCGCAGCGGCGCGCCGGGACAGGTACATCAAAGCCATCGCTGTGGAGAACAAGCGAACCGGCCTGCTCAGGACGACAGGGCGGCTTGCAGCATGGCCCGGGTGTAGCCCACGTTGTAGGCGATGGCGGCATACCCACCGCCGCCCGGGTACTGCCCTCGGAAGTTGGGCCGCTCGCGGTCGTAATCCAGCCCGCGTGGATGCTCGGGATAGATCAGGCGCGGGTATTTCTGCCGCACCAGTTCCTTCATCACCGCGAACATGTCGACCTCGCCCTCGTCGATGAACACTTCGCTGTACCGCTGGTACGGCTTCTTGACCAGGACGTTACGGAAATGCACGTGGTTGATGCGGTCCCGTGAGCCGAAATAGCGGGCCACTTCCACGGGGTCGCCGCCCATCTCCCGGGTCACGCCGCAATCGTAGGTGATTCCGTTCGAAGGACTTTTCACGATGTCTATGAGGCGCTTCCAGCCTTCGACGGTGCCCATGATTTGCTGCGACCCGCGGCTGATGGGCGCCGGGGGATCGTTGGGGTGCAGGGCCAAGCGCACGCCCGCCTTCTCCGCCGCCGGAATCACGGCCTTCAAAAAATAGGCGATGTTGGCCCACATCTCTTCCAGCGTGTGAGCGCCCTCATTGGGGAGCGGGGGCAGGTCCTTCATTCGGTCGTAGTCGAAGCCGGTCCATCCCGCGCCGGCGCGGCCCGTTTCCTCGAAGTAGCCCTCCATGGCCCGGTGCGCGTACCAGTTGTACTCGATCACCGGCAGGCCGGCCTTCCCCGCCGCCTTGACGGACTGGATGACTTTCTCGATTTCCTCGTCGCGGCCGGGCCGGTTGTAGATGGCGTTCGAGAACCCGCCGATCATGAGGTTGCCCAGGGTGATCCCCTGGGCCTTGAGCCGCTCCATCCTGGCCCTGAGCTGGTCTTCTTCCCACGGAATCCGCGCGCCTCCGGACAGCACGTAATCCACGCCCAGTTGCTTGATTCTGCGCGCGGCGGCCGCCTCGCGCTCCTCGATCGACCCGCTGGCGTCCGGTCCCAGGCCGCCGCCGTCTCCGGAGCCAAGACAGATTTTGGGAGTGTCCTTTCCTTCGGAGCGCGGCCCGGGGATGGCGGCGCTGGAACTGGCGGCTGGAAACAAGGCTGCGGCGCCCGCGGCCTTCAGCATGGTTCGTCGGGACGGGTTTCGGTTCACGGTCTCGCCCTCCTTTAGGAAAAATCCACGGATTCCACGGATTGCACGGATGTCACGGTTATTCTATCCACGGATTACACGGATTTCACGGATTAAGCGAATCCGTGTAATCCGTGGATCGGATCTTGCTGGCAGTTCGATGCCGCCGTCGCTCACGAATGCGCAAACCGCACGTTTTTAGATTGTTCGGAATTTGCCAGAGGCACAATCGATACGTTGAGGCGCCGCGTCAGACCCATTCCCAATCGCGGAGCCATTCGTAGCTGGGAGGCAGGTTCTGCCACATGGCTGCGGCCAGTTGCCGGTACTGGGCGGCCTCGGCGACGTCGAACTGGCGTCGTTCTCTTACCGCCGCCGCGGCGTTCTTCACCTGATCCACGGTGATCAGGCCGGGGATGGCGGCACCCAACACGTCGCAGCAGAGCGCGTGCCGCAACGCCATACGGGCGCGCTGGTCGTCCTCGGGCCTCGTGGGCGAATCGGGAGTACCGCGCGACGCGAACAGGTTGCCGCTGGCAAACGGCTTGATGCCGACCATGCCGATGTCGCGCTTGCGCAGCGCGTCGAACATGCTGCCGACCGGTTTCTCGTTGGTCCCCGCACTGTACGGCGTCACGACAACCTCGATCTGCGGGTATTTGGCGACCGCGTCGGCGATCCAGGGGCGGTGGTGTGTGGCGATGCCGGTGAAACGGGCCTTGCCCGTCTTCTTCCCCCATTCCAGCGCGGCCATGACGTTCTCTATCTCGCGCAGCGAGTTCTGCGTGGTTTGCTCGCGCAGCGTGATGCGCCACAGGTCCGCGTAGTCCAGACCCGATTTCTTGAGTCCTTCCTCCAGACCCGCCTTCAATTTTTCGAGCGAGCCGGCGATCTCCGGGGCGCGCGCCATAGTCCAGTCGAAACCCATATAGATTTCTTCGCGCCTGCCCCGGACGGCTTCGGCGTAAACGGCGACTTCAGCCGCGCTGCAGGCGTCCACGTAATTGATGCCGTGCTCCATGCAGGCGTACATCACCTCCCGCCGGTTCTTCTTGAACTCCTCGCTGCCGTGTTTGAAGGGCACGCGTTTCCAATGCCCGCCGATGCTGACGGCCGAGATCATCAAGCCGGTGCGACCCAGGCGGCGGTATTCCATGTTTTCGTTGTAGCTGCGGGTCTTTCGAGGATCGGGCGGCGCGGCAGCCGGCGCTGTGGCGACAGCCGGCGCCGCGGCGGCCGCCGCGGCTGCGGCGGTCCGCATGAAGTCGCGTCGCGTGATTTCCTGATCGCTCATCGCATTCCCTCCGCGTTTTTCAATTGGCTCGCCCGCGGCGTCACTTCGGCAAGGTTCGGCGTGATGTCGTAGTCGAACTTGCCCATCACCCACTCCAGGCCCGCCTGCGCAATGGCCTGAAAAAAGGGGTTCGTCCAGACGTCTTCGCGGTGCCCCAGGCTGGTGTAGAACACTCGCCCCTTGCCGTGCATGCGCGCCCAGGTGGCCGGGAAATCGGGACGCTGGTAAGCGTCGCCCTTCATGAATTGCGTCTCCTGCACCAGTATCGCGTGAAGGTCCCGAGCGAAGTTCTTGAATGTGTACCACTCCTCGGTGAAAGAAAGGCCCTCGGATGGCACGCCGACATTCTTATAGAAGAAACTGGAGACAGCGTGCAACGATGCCTCCTGCTGCGTTCCGTGCCGGACGAACTCGCCGCCGATCATGGCGATGTAGGGGTCCGGGTCAGCCTGGTTCTCGGCGCGCGGCCCCTTGGAATGGAATGTATCGGTAGCGGCATGGAAGCCGATAAAGCCCCGGCCGGCCGCGACCGCATCGAGCAGTCTCCGCTTTCCGTCGGGGCTCACGGGCGGGGAGCCGTCCTTGGCCGCTTGGGTCAGGTCGCCGGTCGTGTAGAAGGCGATGGCATTAAACCGGGTGAGGTCGCCATCGAACACCCGGCCGTCTTTGGTGCATTCCACCTCGAACCCATCGCGCCGCCCGATGTCGGTCAGGATTCTCTCGGAATGGCTTAACTCCGGCCCCTTCCGCCTGACAACCGAATGTTCAGAGCCCGCGCTGCGGGTGAAATAGAGGACCCTCGGCTTGTTCCGGCCCTGTGCGGTGGAACGGGCCATCGATGAAGTGACACGCCCCAGCAGCGCGGCGGAAGCGAATCCCAGGAGGTCGCGCCGTCTCATGGCTGTTCGGCTCCTCTCTGCGGCGTAATCATACACTCGATTTGTGGCACAGACCACAAGGTGTTGGCGGCCATGGCCGACTGCTCCCGCAACCCAATGGTGGGGGAATTGAGAGGCGATGAATGGACACGCCGCCCTTCACCGCCTGGACACCAGTACCGTCCTTGACATGGAAGCTTCGGCCGGGCCAACGCGGCAGATCCGTGTGGACATTCGTGCGGACATGGAGACAAACAGACTCTGTGCTGCGAGACTAACCGTTTGAAAAGAATGGTCGGGGCGAGAGGATTTGAACCCGAATGCGGGCAAGCCCGAATGCGGGCAGGCCCGAATGCGGGCAAGCCTCCGACCCCCTGGTTTACCCGCAGTCGGGTTTACCCGCAGTCGGGTCCCGAACCAGGACACGACATGGAATGGTCGGGGCGAGAGGATTTGAACCTCCGACCCCCTGGTCCCGAACCAGGTGCTCTACCAGGCTGAGCCACGCCCCGACCGGGCGAGAAAAACCACGGGCCTGCTTTATTAAGTGTAGCGGGCGTGGCGCCGATTGTCAAACGCGCCTGAGGCCGGAGCCGGAAACCTGGCGCCTGGAACCTACGGTGCCAGCGATTCCAAGATGCTGAGCAGCGCCGCCTCCTGGCTGGGGAAGACGGTGCGGAGGTCGAGCAGCACGCGGTCTGTCTCGACGCGGGCGATCACGGGCGGCGTGGCGGCGCGCAGCCGCTCCTCCAGTTGCGCGGCGGTGAGCGAGGCGTGGCGCAGCGCGAGCAGCGTGGTCTTCAGTGCCTGCCCGGGCGTTGAGCCGCCGCCGATGACGGACTCGCCGGCGACAATCTCAAGCTGCAGGCCGGCACCCGGGGCGGCCGAGAGGGCCGCGCTCCCAGGGCTGTGCCACTGGGCCACGAAAGCGCGAGCGCGCGACTCAATTTCCTCCGCCGGCATGCGGATCATGCGCGCCACCGGCAGATCATCGAGGCGGCCGCGCAGGTAGGCGGCCAGGGTGGGCTCCAGCGCCGCGTAGGTCATCTTGTCCACGCGCAAGGCGCGGAACAGCGGGTTGCGGCGCAACTTCTCAACCAGGTCCTGGCGGCCGGCCAGGATGCCGGCCTGCGGCCCGCCCAGCAGCTTGTCGCCGCTGAAACAGACCAAGTCCACGCCCGCTTCCAGGCTCAGCCGGGCCTGGGGCTCGTCGGCAATGCCGCAGGGGCGCAGGTCGAACATGCAGCCGCTGCCCAGGTCTTCGAGCAGGGGCACGCCGGCGCGGCGCGCCGCCGCCACCATCTGTTCGAGCGCGGGGCGCTCGGTGAAGCCCACGATGCGGTAATTGCTGGGGTGAACACGCAGCAGCAGGCGCGTGTTGGGGCCGATGGCGGCTTCGTAGTCGGCGATGCGCGTGCGGTTGGTGGTACCCACCTCGCGCAGCGTCGCGCCGCTCTTGCGCATGATCTCGGGGATGCGGAATGAGCCGCCGATCTCGATCAGCTCGCCGCGCGACACCACCACCTCGCCGCCCTCGGCCAGGGTGTTGAGGGCCAGCAGGACGGCGGCGGCGTTGTTGTTGACCACCATGGCGGGCGCGCCCAGCAACTGGCCCAGCAGGCGCGCGGCATGCACGTCGCGGCGGCCGCGCCGGCCGGCCTCCAGATCGTATTCCAGGTTGGTGTAGGAGGCCGCCGCCTCGCGCACCCGCTCAGCCGCCTCCGCCGACAGCGGCGCCCGGCCCAGGTTGGTGTGCAGGATGACGCCGGTGGCGTTGATGACGGGGCGCAGCGAGGGCGCCAGACCTTCCTGAACGCGCCGCGCGATTCTCTGCTCCAGATCGGCCAGAGGGTCGTCTTGCGCGTCGCGCAACTGCCGGCGCGCTTCCTCCAGCACTTCCCGGATGCGCTCGGTGACGTACGGGCGCCCGGCTTCGACAACCAGCGCGGCGAGCGAGGGCCGGTTCAGCAGTTCATCCACCGACGGGATGTCACGGAACGAAGGCATATAGGTGTCAGGTGCCGGGTGCCGGGTGTCAGGTTCCAGCCGCTACGGGGTCGTAACGCCGCTTTGAGCTTGCGGCCTGGAACCTGGAACCTGAAACCTTGGACCTGCCGCAGGCCCAGCCGACAGGTGCGCGCCGGCCAGCATCACCATGGCCGATACGAAGGCCCACATCAGCAGCGTCACCGAAACGAAAAAGGGGCCGTAGACCTCGCGGAAATTGAGCAATGGCAGTACCCAGATGAACACGTGCTTGGCCACCTCGCAGGCCACGCCGCAGAAGATGGCGGCCATCAGCACCGGCCGCACGGGCACTTTGCCGTTGGGCAACACGTAAAACAGCAGGAACAAGGCGCCGATGATGGCGGGCAGCGTCGTGAGTTTCAAGGTCAAGTAGGTTGCCGCCTGCGCCAGCCGCTCCCAGCCCAGCCGGCCGAGGGAGGCGGCAATGGCCCTCTGGTTGGCGGCCGTCACCAGCACCGAGGCCAGCGCCGCCAGGCCGCACACCAAGGCCAGCAGGTAGGCGACGAGCTGGTTCCGCAGGAAGCTGCGGTTCTTCTGGATTCCCCAGACCTTGTTCAGCGCCACTTCCAGCGGCAGCATCACGCCACTGGCGGTGAACAGCAGCATGCCCAGCGAGGCGAGCTGGTTCTTGCGCGAGCGCGCCAGCAGCCGCAGGTTGCGCATGATGAAGTCGTGGTTGCTGGGCAGAGAATCGCGGATCAGCGCCAGGATGGCGTCCACCGCCGCCTGGGAATGCAGCACGCCGTCGCAGAACGTCAGCAGCAGCACGGCAAAGGGGATCGACGAGAGCAGCACGTTGGCGGCAATGGAAAAGGCGTAGACGTGGGCCTCGAGGCTGAACAGGTAGCGGATGCTGGGCACCACGCGGGCGGCGAGCGACGAGGCCTCGACCGTGCGGGCGTAACTTTCCAGCGGAACGGTTTCGGTCGGGGTTTCCATGGCGCGCCGCAGGCGAGTATATCAGCTTGCTACGCCGGGCCGTGTTCGCATGTAGGGGCGCACCCATGTATGCGCCCGCAGTCGGCCGTCAGCGCGCAGCCCACAGCCTACCGCCTCTTCCCCAGGATCTGCCATTCGGTGAAGGGCGAACGTGCGCCGCGGACGTTCACGTTCAGGCAATATGGGACGCCGGCGGAAAAGGCGCGCTCCACCGCCGGACGCAGTTGCTCCAGCGAATCGATGGTCTCGCCGTCACCGCCGAAGCCTTTCATCACCACATCGTATCGAGTGGGGCGCAGCTCGCAGCCCACCGTCTCGCTGCTGCCGCTCATCTCGCGCTGCAATTCGCGTTCCAGACCCCAGCCGGCGTCGTTGCCCACGATGAGCACAATCGGCAGGCGATGCCGCACGGCGGTGTCCATCTCGGCGATGTAAAAGCCCAGCGCGCCGTCGCCGGTGATGACGGCGACGGGGCGTCCGGGGTGAGCCAGTTGCAGCGCCAGGCCGTTGGGCAGCGAGGCGCCGATGGTGCCCAGCGGGCCGAGCCGCAGCCAGCCGCCCGCATGCCGCGCGGGCAGCATGGCGCGGCCCCAGTGCGTGAAGTCGCCGCCATCCCAGGAATACAGAACGTCGGGCGGCAAGGCGGTTTCCAGCGCGCGGAAGACGGCCACGGGATGAATGGGCGCCGAGCCATCGCGCGCCTGCTCGGCCAGCCAGGTTTGCCACTCATCGCGTAGCGCCCGCACACGCCCCAGCCATCCGACAGTCTTGCAGCGCTCAGCCTCGTGCCCGGCGGGCAAACCATCCAATAGCGCCCGCAGCGTGGCCTTGAGGTCGGCGCAGATGGCCACGTCGAGCTTCCGATTCATGCCCAGCTCCGGCGGGTGGATATCGACCTGAATGAAGCGGGCCGCGGCGGGGAACAGCCGCGTCGTGCCCAGCGCCAGGCGGTAGTCGATTCGCTTGCCGAGCACCAGGAAGAGATCCGCTTCCTGAAAGGCCCGCCAGGCGGCGCGGTTCAGCGCCGGATCGGCATAGCCCATCGAGAGCGGGTGCGCGTCGGGGATGGCGCAGCGGGCCATGGTGATGGCGTAGAGCGGAAGTTGCGCCGCCTCGACGAACTGCAGTAGTTCCTGCTCCGCGCCGGACCACCACACGCCGCTGCCGGCTATGACCACGGGGCGCTCGGCGTCGCGGAGCAGAGCCAGCGCCCGTTCCACGTCGCGCGAATCGGGGGCGGGCCTCGAAGGCTCCGCGGGCAGCGGCATGTCGGCGGGCGCCGGCACGCGCTTGGTGAACAGGTCCACCGGAATGGTGAGGTGCACGGCGCCGCGCCGGCCCGTATTCGCTTCGCGGAAGGCGCGGGCCAGATAGAAAGGAATCTGCGCGCCGTCGGCGGGCTGCGCGGCCCATTTCACCACGGGGCGCGCTATCCCCAACTGGTCGATGTCCTGGAACGACTGCCGGTCGGCCAGCGTGGAGGCCCGGCTGCCGCTGACGGCGATCAGGGGGCTGGCGGCCAGCGCGGCGGTGGCGATCCCGGTGAGCGCGTTGGTGTGGCCGGGGCCGCCGGTGACCAGCGCCAGCGCCGGCCGCCGGTGAATGCGCGCCCAGGCATCGGCGGCATGCGTGACCGCCGACTCGTGCCGCATGTCCAGGATGCCGACGCCCTCGCGCCGCATCACCGCCAGCACCTCGTTCAGGTGATCGCCGACCAGCGTGAACGCCTGCCGCATCCCCAGCTTCAGCATGGCGCCGACGAACAACTCCGCTCCGGTCGCAGTTTCCATGATGCAGAGCTTAGCGGAATTCACCACGGATGAACACGGACCAGCATAGCCGGAACCAACAGCGGCTTTGCCGCCCGGCTGTGCGGAATGGCTTTCAAGCTGGGAAAAATTCAAAAAAAGACTTGACTAGCGATATAGCTAGTTGATACAATGCTGCCCGTTGGAGGGTCAGCAGATGGGTTATCTCTCCCGAGTGCAGGTGATCCAGCGAGGAAACGGCAACCGGCAGTTCTACCTGATCTGCC
>JAPKYU010000033.1 GCA_026394175.1 Acidobacteriota bacterium
TGGGTGCTGGCCCTGGGCCAGGCGCTGGTCAGCACCGTCATCTTCGTTGCGCTTCCCGACGCCTGGCACCACCGGCTCCGTGTCGGCCCCGGCTATTGGTGGTGGGAGGTGCCGCGATAGGGCAGGTTCCAGGTTGACGGGCCGCGGCTCTGTTGCAGCGCTTTTTGGTTGCGGCTCCGCTGCGCTGTAGACTATAGGCGGGAGGTACTGGGCGGCGTGGCCGAGTCCCGCGGCCCAGGGTCTGCATGCCATGAAGATACTCTGCGCGATACTGGTGGGGGCGGGCCTGGCGGCGGCCGCCGAGCTGGAGCTGAAGAACAGCGCCATCGCGGTGCGGGTGGATCCCGAGGCGCACGGCGCCATCACGGCCATCGTGGATCGGGCCAGCGGCCGGAATTTCGTGGCGCGGGGCGGCGCGCGTCCGACGCCCCTCTACACCATCACCCTCGCCGATGACAAACACCAAAAGACAACGGTGGACAGCACCCAGGCGCGGAGCGTCACGGCCAGAACGATCGGGCCGGAAGGCCGCGGGGGCCAGCCGCCGGCGGTGATCGGGCAGGGGTTTGAACTGCGGTTCATCCACGAAAACCCGGCCCTGACCGTGCGGGTCACGGTGCGCGTGCCGGCCATGGGCCCGCTCAGCTACTGGTGGCTCAATGCCGAGAACAAGTCGCCGCTGGCCGTCATCCGCGCCGTGTTTCCCGGCTTCGCCGTGCCGCAAGTGCTGGGCGGCGACCCGGACGACACCGTGGTGATCTTCCCGAACGCCAACAATTCGCAGCGCTACTGGAACCTGCCTCAGGAGTTCAAATACGCCTTTCAGCAACGGCGCAAGACGGAGGCGCCGGTGGCGTGGCCGTTTCGCCTGTGCTCGGCCCTGGCCCCCGACGTCGTGCAGATGATGGCGCTTTACGACCGCGCCGCCGGGCTCTACCTGGCCAGCTATGACGACAAGGTGAACGTCAAGGAGTACTCGGTGGAAGGTCTGGACGCCACCGCCATGCGGCTGAACATGGCGCACCTGCAGCCCTGGCTGTTCGGCGAGGACTTCGCCATACCGTATTACACGGCCATCGGAGTGTTTCACGGCGACTGGACCGAGGCGGCCGAAATCTACCGCGCCTGGGCCACGCGCCAGCCGTGGTGCGCCAGGGGCACGCTGGCCGCCAAGGACACCCCCGAATGGATCAAGCGCTATCCCGTCCACCTGCGCTTCATGCTCAAACACCCGGTGCGCAACGACCCCGGACGGACCGAGTGGGACAAGCTGCTCGACAAGCTGGAGGAATTCGGGCGCGACTACCCGGAGTTGAAGCCCGACGCCATGGTGAACATTGTCGATTACGACCCCGGCGGCTTTTGGGCGGGCTTCTACGGCGAGCGATGGCCGGCGTGGATGGGCGACCAGGCCTTCGCCGCCCGCGTGCGCGAGATCAAGCGCCGCGGCATGCATCCCAGCCTCGAGCCGTTCGGCTGGCACCTCACGCTCCAGGACGAGTACCGCCCCGACTACGACCTGCGCAAGAAGCCGTTTTTTCCCGACCTGCTGGCCAACACCCTGATGTGGGACGAGGAAGACGCGCGGCGGCCGGCCGGGCCGGCCCGGACAGGCGGTGTTCGCCGAGGACGCGCGCCGTAGCGCCCCCTGGGGCGTGGACCTGCTGCAACTGATGGAGATCAACCTGGCGCGGCGCAACGATTGTTTCAACCCGCGCCACGGGCATCCGCCGGGCGCCGGCTCCTGGATCTTCGAAGCCGCTTACGAGGCGGCGCGCAAGGCCCGCGAGGCCGGCCGCGCCGCCAACCCCGATTTCGGCGCCGACAAGGAAGAGACGGCCGAATCGCTCATTCCCGTCCTGGACTGCATGTACATCCGCAACGCGCAGCTCAAGAACATGCGCTGGAACGGCCGGCCGCAGCTCTACAAGAACAATGTCCCGCTGTTCGACTACATCTACCACGAGTACATCGCGCTGATCGACGGGGTGCAGGCCAACGCTCCTGAAACCACGCGCTGGTGCGCGGGCATCGCCGCCGCGCTGGGGCACCTGACCGGGCCGCTGTTCAGCGGCGATCCGGCCAGCAAGCATTACCGGGAGGCGAAAGCCGGCGGCGCTTTCGAGATCATCCGCAATGCGAAAAACGCCTACCTCTCGTATGCCCGGCAGCACGTCGTGTTGGGACGCGTGCTTCCGCCGCCCGGCGTCGAATTCCCGGAGATGCAACAGCCGGCGCAGAGTGTGTTTCTGTGGCAGCAGCCGGGCGGGGGCAAGGAGGCCATCCGCACGGCCTTCGTCACCCCCAAGGTGGTGCAGGCCGCGCACCTCTCGCCGCAGGGCGGCGTGGGGCTGAGCTTCATCAACGTCAGTGACGAGCAGGTCAGCTTCGAGCTGAACCCGGCGAAGTACGCGAAATACCTGACTTCTCCGCGCGTCACCCTCACCGCTCGCCACAACGGCGACGTGTTGCTGCAGACGCAGGTGAAGCCGGCCGCGGCCACCGTGCCGCTCACGGTCAAGCCCCGGGCCCTGCTGTTCGTCACTCTCGACTGAGGGGCTGGTTCCCCGGACAAACACCACGCAGCTATCGCCGCGGGCGGGAACGAATCCGCCGGTGGCCCGTCAATTGATTCGCAGGTCCTGCTTGACGCGGCGAACGAGCGACTGGATGCGGTCCAGCGGAACCACCTGGATGCCGTTTTGCTCGAGGAGCTGCCGCGTAAACTGCGCCGGGCCGGCCGGCCGCGGCTCGTTCTCGACCACGGCGGTCAGCGCCGCCGGCCCTCCACGGGTGATGCGCTCGAAGGTGAAGGCCAGGCCGCGCGCCTGGTGCACGGAGCGCTCCAGCGAGAGCGCGTGGATGTACTGCGGGGAAGCGTTGGTGTAAGCATAGTGAATGCGAAAGGGGTCGCCCGGATAGGTGAAGCGCTCGACCGGGACTTCGCGCTCGAGGCGCTGGAGCAGGCCGGCGGCGCGGAACATGCTTTCGGCTTCCCGCCGCACCCAGCGCCCGGTGCGGGGACGGGCGCCCACCGCCGGCCGCGGCGGCGAGGCCACGAAGTGGTCGTAGAGCAGTTGGGCCGCCGTTGCGGCGTCCTGGCCTTCGCAGCCGCGCGCCGCAGTGAAGCGCAGCGCCTGCGACGCGGCCTCGTCCAGCGCCGCCAGCCAGGCCCCGGCCTCGGCCGGCTGCCGCGC
>JAPKYU010000363.1 GCA_026394175.1 Acidobacteriota bacterium
CGAGTTGCGGAGCGACGCCCATCATGCTCATAAGCCCGCCGGTCACATAGGGAACCATGATTCGCACCGGCTCGGAGGTCGAGCTTACGTTGGCGCTCAGGGTTGTCCACGCTTCGATCTGGTCCCAGGCGCGTCCGTCGCGCCGGAGCTCGAGGAATTCCGGGGGCGACACGGCAAACCTGGACAAGCCACCGCCAGGCCTTTCCGGAAACTCCGTATAGACCCGCACCAGGCGCGCAGGGTCTCGGAACGGAAGTTGCTTCAGCAGGACGGCGCTGACAACGCTGTAAATAACGGTGCTGGCGCCCACGCCCAGGGCGAGACATGCCACGGCAGTGAGGCTGAACCCGGGGGAGCGGCGGAGTTGCCGCAGGCCATAGCGGAGATCGCGGATCAAGTCCTCCAGCAGGCGAAAGCGGAGGGCGTCGCGGTATTCTTCGCGGGTCTTGTCGATGCCGCCCAGCGCCACCAGCGCCTGCCGCCGGGCTTCCTCCGGCGCCATGCCCGCCGCGATGTTCGCCTCGGTCTGCTTCTCCACGTGGAAGCGCAGCTCCTCGTCCAATTCGCAGCCAAGTTGCCTGCCGCGCCGCGATGCCGACAACCGCCTTATGAATTCGCGAATCATTCAACTGCTCCCTGACACCTGGCGCCTGACACCTGACACCTGGGCTTTGACTTTATCGCTCGTTTCCTGGTATTCTGACTTTCAAGAATTCCAACTTCTAGAAGAGGAACCGAAGTGCCAATTCGAGCGAAACCACGACTTGTAAGGCCGCTCGCCAAAGGACAGATCACGCTCCCGGTGGCGTTTCGCCGGAAGCTCGGGATCGACGCCACGACGATTCTGCGGGTGGTTCTGAAGCAGGGCAAGATCGAGATCTCTCCCTGGCGCCCGCCCGTCGAGGACGAACGCCTCAGGATGTACAACTCCGCCAAGATCCGCCAGTTCCTCAAAGAGGACCGCCTGGACGCGAAAACCGCGGCCCGGGTTCGCCGCCTGTTGGAAAGGAAATCGGCGCGATGACGGCCGTGCCGCGGGTGTTCCTCGACGCATCCGTGTTGATCGCCGCGACCGCATCCCGGAAGGGCGCCTCGTCTGTCGTGCTGGCTCTCTGCGGGCGTGGCTTGCTCCAGGCCTTGGCAACACAACAGGTTCTTCGCGAAGCGGAGCGAAACATCGAGCTGAAGGTCGGCGACGATGCTCTCTTGCGTTTCTACCAGGACATTGCGGAAGCCGGCCTCTCTCTGGTCGATCCCGCAAGCCCTGAGGCAATGAACAAATACAGCGCCATCATTCATCCCAAAGACGTCCATGTGCTGGCAGCCGCGATTGATGGCAAAGCTGCATTTCTTCTGACCCTGGACCGCAAGCATTTCATGACCCCCGTTCTTCGCCGGGCCACCCCCGGCCTGGAGATCCTGACTCCCGGCGAATTCCTGAATCATTGGGTTGAGCATCAAAGCTGAGGCCCGGTGCCTTTTGCCAGCATGTAGTTCTCACCCGGGTGGCACAGCCTTCCAGGCTGTCGGTGTGCCACTCACGCGCCTTCCAGCACGCGATTGATCACGGCCGCCATGCGTTCCCAGCTCTGGGCTTCCTGCTCGAGCTGCTTGCGGCCGGCTTTGGTGATGGAGTAGTACTTCGCCTTGCGGTTGTTGTCGGAAACGCCCCATTTGGCGGTGATCCAGCCACGTTGCTGCGACCGCAACAGCGCCGGATACAGCGTGCCCTGGTTCAACCGCAGCATGTCTTCCGATACCTGCTGAATGCGCTGGGCGATGCCCCAACCGTGCATGGGGCCCATGGTGTTCAGCGTTTTGAGCACCAGCAGGTCGAGCGTGCCCTGCAAGACATCGGACTTCGGCTGCTTCATAGCGCTCCTTTAGATGATCGACAGGAAGTATGCGGGCCGCTCCTGTCGATTGTCAACAGGAAAATCAGGGCCGCCAGAGAGCCGTCCGCCGCGGCGGACGGCTCTGTTGCGGCAGCGCAGCGACGAGAAGTCCACACAGGCCGGGACTGACATTCTGTCCCATAGAATCTGTGAAATCTGCGTCTCCCCCCAAAGTGGGTGGAAACACGCAGCGCAGGCCATTGGGCGAAAACACCCATCGAATTCACGCCTCAACTATCTGAAAATGTTGGCTTCCCCCTTGGTGACGGACCTGCTAATCTCTATCTGTGCGTCTTCCCGACTTCATCGGCCGAATCTCGTGGCGATGGAAGGTGATCGTCCCACTGGTCGGGACGCTGTTGGTGGGGATTTTTCTGCTCACCTACGATGCCCTCGCGGTGCAACGGCGCGAATTGGAGCAGAACATGCTCCGGGAGGGCGAAATCTACGGATTGCTGGCCGAGCACTCGCTGTCAGGGCTGGTAAAAAACCCCACTACGCCGGTCGAGCAACTCCATGAACGGTTGTCGCTGCTGTCGGACACCATGCGGGCCAAGCTTACCCTGTTGGATGCCGACGGCAACGTCCTCCATAGTTCAGCCATGGAGGATGAGGGGCGGTCGACATCGCCGGAGATTCGGGCGCTGGCACGGGAGGCCCGGGAGCGCTCCCCGGCCATCCGGCGCTCCGGGCGCTATCAGATGGTGGCGGTCAGCCCAGTGGGGCCGGCGGCGCTGGCCCGGGTGCTGGCCATTGAGTTGGATGAAAGCGAAACGCTGGCCATGCTGGACGCCACCCGGCGGCACATCATCACCGTGGCCGCCACCTGGATGGTGCTGCTGACGCTGGTGGTGCTGGGCGTGCTGCGGGTGCTGGTGCACCAGCCGGTGCTGGAGCTGCGGCACAAGATCTCCCGCGCCCGCCGGGGCGATTGGCGCGTTGCGGTCAGTTTCGCCGACCGCCGGGACGAAATCGGCGAGCTGGGCACCGACTTCAACGATATGGTGCGCCAGCTTCGCGAGAACTGCCAGCAGTGCGAGCACCTGCACAACATCCACCTGCAGCAGGCGGCGCACCTGGCGTCGATCGGCGAGCTGGCCGCCGGCCTGGCCCACGAAATCAAGAACCCGCTGGCCGGCATCGCCGGGGCCATCGATATCATCCGCGATGAATTGCCGGCGAGCGACGCCAACCGCGCCATCCTCGGCGAAGTGCAGAACGAGTGCAAGCGGATCAAGAAGACCATCTCCGACCTGCTCAACTACGCCACGCCGCAGCCGCCGCGGCTGCAGACCGCCAGCCTGAACCAGACGCTGGAGCACGCCGTGCAGATGGTGGAGCACCAGAGCGACGGCAAGGTGGTCCGCGTGGTGCGCGATCTGGACCCCGCCCTCCCGGCGCTGCCGCACGACCCGGACCAGATCGAGCAGGTGGTGCGGAACCTGCTGATCAACGCCCGCGACGCCATCAGCGGCTCGGGCGAGATCCGCGTCTCGACGCGCTTCGTGCCCAGCCCGGCGGCCAACCGCGCCCCGGTTGTCGAGCTGGTGGTGAGCGACAGCGGGGCGGGCATGACGCCCGAGCAGGTGGCCCGCATCTTCCGCCCCTTCTTCACCACCAAGCAGTCCGGCTCGGGGCTGGGCCTGGCCGTCTGCAAGCGCATCGTCGATCAGCACGGCGGCGCCATCTCGGTGGAAAGCGAGATGGCCCGCGGATCGCACTTTGTGATTCGCCTGCCGGTGGTGCCGGTGGCGGAGAAGGTGTTCACATTAGTTTGAAAACAGTCCTGAGACCTGAGACCTGGGACCTGAGAGCGAAAGCCTCAGGTCTCAAGTCTCAAGTCTCAGGTCTTCTTCCGACAACCTGAGAACCGAGGACTTTTAACCATGGCGCAAGAAAAGGAACGAATCCTGGTGGTGGACGACGAGCGGCTGGTGCGCTGGACGCTGCTCAAGAAATTCACGGAATGGGGCTACGAGGTCCGCGAGGCGGGCTCGGCCGGCGAAGCGCTGGACCTGTACCGGCGCGAGGTGCCCGACGTGCTGGTGCTCGATGTCCGCCTGCCCGACCTGACCGGCATCGAGCTGCTGCGCCAGGTCAAGTCGCAGTGCGACACCTGCGCGGTGATCATGATCACCGCCAACCCCCAGGTCGATGACGTGAAGGCGGCGCTGAAAATGGGCGCCTTCGACTTCATCGCCAAGCCCTTCGACTTCGACGAGCTGCGGGTCACGGTGCAGAACGCGCTGGAAACCCGGCGGCTGCGCGCCGAGTTGGACACTCTGCGCGACGAGGTGCGCCGCAAGAGCGGCTACCACGACGTGGTGGCCTCCTCGCGCAAGATGACCGAGCTGATCGAGTTCGTGCGCAAAGTGGCCAACAGCGAGGCCTCCACCATCCTGATCCAGGGCGAGAGCGGGACGGGCAAGGACCTGATCGCCAAGTTCATCCATTACAACAGCAGCCGCCAGGGCCGGCCGTTCGTGACCATCAACTGCTCGGCCATCCCCGAGACGCTGATGGAAGCCGAACTGTTCGGGCACGAGCGCGGCGCCTTTACCGACGCCAAGGCCATGAAGCGCGGCCTGTGCGAGATGGCCGACGGCGGCAGCCTGTTCCTGGACGAGATCGGGGAGATGTCGCTGGTGCTGCAGGCCAAGCTGCTGCGCGTGCTCGAGGACCAGACCTTCCGGCGCATCGGCGGAGTGAAGGACATGTCGGTGAACATCCGGGTGATCGCGGCCTCGAACCGCGACCTGGAGCAGGCCGTGCGCGAGGGCCGCTTCCGCGAAGACCTCTTCTATCGCCTCACCATCATCCCGGTGTTCATCCCGCCGCTGCGCCAGCGCCGCGACGACATCCTCCCGCTGGTCAGCTTCTTCATCGAGCACTACAACCACAAGTTCAAGAAGGCCCTTCGCGGCCTGTCGTCCGAGGCCGGCGAGATCATCCTCAAGTACGACTGGCCGGGGAACGTGCGGGAGCTGAAGAACGCCATCGAGCGGGCCATGATCCTGGAGGATGATACGCTGATCCGGCCCCTCTACCTGCCCTTCCAGGTGACCTCGCAGAGCGCCATCCCCAGCTCCATGGACGCCTTCCCGGACGCGCGGGTCAGCGAATCGCGCTGGACCGAGCTGCCCTCTGGGCGCCTGCTGCCGGTGCTGGAGATCCCCGCCCGCGGCACCTCGCTGGAGGAAGTGGAGCGCGAACTGGTTCACCTGGCGCTCAAGCAAACCTCCGGCAACCAGACCCACGCCGCCCACCTGCTGGACATCAGCCGCGACGCGCTGCGCTACAAAATGAAGAAATTCGGCCTGGAAAGAATAAGTTAAACCACAAAGACGCAAAGAACACAAAGCAACACAAAGAAGAAAACTTTGTGGACTTTGTGTTCTTGGTGTCTTTGTGGTGAAGGTATTCCGCGGCGACCCCGCCCCTACAACGCCGCTGCACGGGGCGACCCTTGTGATCGCCCCGCCTCTCGAACACAACCGCGTCAGGCCGCCAGCGGGCTAGAAGTGAATCTTCGCCGCCAGTTGCACCAGGCGCGGCCAGTTCTGCTGGTTGTCCGGCAGCATCCCGAAACGCGTGCTGGTGAAGCTGGTGTCTACGCCGGGGTAGATTGGCGTGTTGGTCAGGTTGAACGCCTCGGCCTTGATCACGAAGCGGTAGCGCTCGTTGATCTTGGTCGTCTTCTGGAAGCCGATGTTGAGCTGCGGCGCCTGGTGCTGGCGGATGTCGGAGAAGCGGTCCGGCAGCGTGCGCAGATTGTAGCTCTGATACTGCACGTAGCAGCTCTTGTCGTTGTTGAACCAGTGGTAGCGGTCCTGGTGGGCGGCATGCCATTCGCCGCACTTGTTGATCAGGTTCGGCCAGCCGACCGGGTAGCCGGAGACGTAGCTGAGGATCCAGTCGAACTGCCAGCCGCCGGCCAGGTTCTTGACGACAGGGTTGTTCGACTTCAGCAGCGCCGTGCCGGGCCCGAAGGGCAGGTCCCAGACCCCGCTGAAGCTGACCATCTGGGGCTTGTCCTGATTGTCGATCTCGTACATAAGCGGCTCGGCCAGGTTCCAGCTCTGCAGGCGGTGGTTGGCTTCGTACGCCTTGGACAAGGTGTAGCTGAGCACCCAGGTCATGATGCCGGATTGCTTGCCGCCCATGACGCGCTTCTCGACCTTGACTTGCAGCGCGTCGGAGCGGTAGCGGCCCCACTGGGTGTTGGATTGCGTGATGCCGCCCCAGAGCGGATTGGGCCGGATCAGCGTGCCGCGGCTCACCGTTGCGTTCTGCCCGACGCCGCCATTCAGAGGCAGGATGCCGTAGAACGGGTTGGGCACCTGCGTCGAGTTGTACTGCGTGTCGGCGCGCGACTTATCGAAATCCGCCATGCTGATCTCGTTGCGGCCCCAGTCAATCGGCACATAGGTCTGGTAGTTGCCCGCGAAGGAGACTTCCGCGACGATGCTGCGGGGCAGTTGATGCTGGATGCCGAGCGAGTACTGGTAGGTGCGCGGGATGCGCACGTTGCGCGGATCGTAAGTGACGCCGCGGCCGATCTGCGTCAACAGGCCATCCTTGGCCCCTGTCGGCGGGAGGATGCCGAGGGGGTAGGGGTCCACCAGCGAGTACGGGCCGGAGAGGCTCATGCCCGCGGATGGCGTCATCGCGTCCTTGCTGCTCTCATAGCTGGTGGTGATGGAGAAGCCGTTGGTGCGCGGGCCCTGCGTCGGCGACATGTAGTAGACGCCCGCGCCGGCGCGCAGTACGGTGGTCGGCCTGATTCTCCAGGCAATGCCGGCGCGCGGGGCGAGGTTGGTCCAATCCGTATCAAAGAGACGCCGCGACTGCCCGTCGACCCCCGCGAACCGCCAGCCGCCCGGGAGAATGGAAGGCGCGGTGGGATACGGATACTTCGGGTTCGTGGCATCGTACTGTGCCTTGATCTTGGCCCAGTTAGCCAACACTTGGTCGCTGTACGGGTTCTTCACGCCCATGTCGAAGGTGCTGTTTTGGCGATCGAAGCGCTCGCGGGCGTAGAACTGGACGTCGTAGCGCAAGCCCAGGTTGAGCGTCACCTTGCGCGACAGCTTCCAGTCGTCCTGAATGTAAAGGCCCCAGTACGGCCGCGTACGGTAGGGGCTGTCCGCCCAATCCACCTGGCCGCTGGCCGGGTAGCCGAGCAGCAGGCTGGCCACCGAGGAACCGTCGTAGGTCCCCTGCTGGTAGCCGGAAAGCTGCCGGGTCCAGCCTTGGTCGAAGCTGAAGGTGCCGTTGGCCCAGCTCAAGTTGCCGATCGCCTGCGCGATGTAGTTCAACTCGAAACCGGTCTTGAGCGTGTGCTTGCCCCTGGTCATGTTCAGGCTGGGCGCGAAGTTCCACTGGTTATAGGTGCTCCACTCGCCCGAACTACTCAGGGCGAAGAGCTGCGTGAAACCGCCCACGTCAAAACGCGGCACTGAATTGTAGGTGCTGGTGGGCGCGTGCAGCATCTTTGTCATGCCCAGCTTGTCGATCGTGAAATCGTAGTCGGTATAGCGCGGGAACTTGGAGGTGAAGCGGCCGACGCTGCCGCGCACGTCCAGCACCGCCGTGGCGGAGAGCATGTGCGTCCACGCGGCGATGTAGTTCTGATCGGTGCGCTGGGAGTTAATGTCGCCGCTGCCGGCCGGAGGAGCGAATCCCGTTGAATTGCGGTACTCCTTGCCGTGCTGGAACGTCACCATCGTGTAAATCTTGTCCTTGTAGCCGAAGTTGTGGTCCCAGCGGCCCATCGGCTGGTCATAGCGGTAGCGCCCGTTCGTGTTGGTGTAGTAATTGCTCACCAGCGCGCTGGCCACCGGTCCGTTCGGCTGCGGGAAATAGCTCAGCACCTTCTGCGCGACGGGACTGATGCGGCTCTGCGGGATCACGTTGCCCGGGAACGGCTGCCGGATATAGGCCGAGCCCTGGCAGTTGGTCGGCGGCCCGCAGATGGCGGACGTCACCGGATCGTAGATCTTGTAGCCGAGGGCCGTGAAGTTCTGGCCATCGCGCAGCAGGGGGTGCGGCACGCTCGAAATGACCGAGGCAGGCTGGATTTCGCGCCAGCCTTCAAAGCTGCCGAAGATGAAGTCCTTGTCTTTGCGGATGGCCCCTCCGAAGGTGCCGCCGAACTGGTTCTGGTTGTGCGGCGGCCGGGCCTTGTTCGGAGTAGGCTGTTTGTTCTCGGTGCGGTTGGCGTCCAGCACCGCGTTGCGGAAATAGTCGAAGACGTTGCCGTGGTAGTCGTTGGAGCCGCTCTTGATGGTGGTGTTGACGGCGCCGCCGCCGAAGCGGCCGTAGGAGGCATCGTAGGTGTTGGTCATCACCTTGAACTCCTGCACCGCCTCGACATTGGGCGCAAGCTGCCATGAGCCGCCGGCGTCGCTGATGGGCGCGCCGTTCAGCAGGAACAGGTTCTGCCCGGAGCGCGCGCCGTTGATGCGATAGCTGGAGTTGACGTCCCAGCCGCGCGTGCCCGAGAATCCGCCCGGTCCGAAGGCTTCCTGCGTGAAGAGCACTCCGGGCGTGAGCGCCATCAGCATGTACGTCTGCCGCCCGTTGAGCGGCAACTGCTGCGTCTTGATGGGGTCGAACACCAGGCCGCGGTCGGCCGAACCCGTCTCGATGACATCCTGCTGGCCGGTCACGGTGATCTCCTGGCTCACCGCTCCGACGGTCAACTGCGCCGGCAGGTTGACCTTGTCGGCCACCCGCAGCACGATGGCTTCCCGCTTCAGGGTCTGGAAGCCGGAGGCCGCCACCTCGATGTTGTACGTTCCGGGATTGAGGTAGGGAATCGTGTAGACCCCGTCCGCGGTTGTCTTTGTTTCCTTGATTTCATTGGTCGCGGTGTTGATGGCCTTGACCGTCGCATTGGGAATCGCGGCGCCGGTGGGATCGGTCACCGTCCCGGTCAGCGTGGCCCGAAAATCCTGCGCGTAGGCGCCGGCCACGAGCGTCAAGACCAGCATCGCGACGAAAGATATCCGTCGAACAGTCATGGTGTTCTCCTTAGCTTTGAGATCTCAAAAAGCGTCTCGCCCCTCACCTGTCGCAGACATTTACTCCCGGCTGCACGCGGAGTCAAGGCTTTTTTTTTGGCGCGGCACACCTCAACAGAGCCGCGAGCGTCAGCGAGCGGGTGCTCCGGCAGGGTAGCGCGGCGCTGCGCGGGCACCCGCTCGCTGACGCTCGCGGCTCTGCTGTCACGTTGGCATTATTTATGCAGAGCGCTGTAATGGGCGACGCAGCCATGGATGTCCCTGCCGGTTTCCATGGGCCGCGGATGGGCGTATACTGTGAAACGACCACGGGGCTCCTCCGGCATTTTTCCGAAAAGGGGGTTTCACCATGCGCGCGCTCCAAGCGGTTGCGCTTGCCTTGCTAGTTCCTTCCGTCCTCTTTGCTCAGGCACAATATGGGTCGATCGGCGGCGCCGTCAAGGACTCGACGGGAGCCGTCATTCCCGGCGTGGCCATCTCCATCGTCCACAGCGAAACGGGGCAGGCAGCCCGGGGCGTCAGCGCCGAAGATGGCCGTTACCTGGTCCCGCAACTGCTGCCCGGCACGTACGAGATTCGTGTCGAACACACAGGCTTCAAGGGGCTCAGCATCACCGGCATCACGCTCAACATCAATCAGAACATCGAGCGGGACCTGACGCTGGAGGTGGGCGCCGTGGCGGAGACAATCTCCGTCTCCAGCCGCGCCCAATTCCTGGAAACCGTCACCGGCTCGATCGGCCACGTGGTGGACAACAAGGAGATCGACGAGCTGCCGCTGAATGGCCGCAACGTGTTCGACCTGGTCAACCTGACGCCCGGCTCGTTTCGCAACGGCGCCGACGTATTGATCGGCGGTGGGCGCGCGAATTCGGCTGCCGCACTGCTGGACGGCGTCAGCAACTCGCGCGGCGGCATCGGCGAGCAGAACATCGAGATAGACCCGCCGGTGGATACCATGCAGGAGTTCCGGGTGGAGACCAACGCCTACTCGGCCCAGTACGGCCGCTCCAGCGCCGGCATCGTCAATGCCGTGACCAAGGGCGGCACCAACGCCTTCCGCGGTGCGATCTACGAGTTCCTGCGAAACGACAAGCTGGACTCGCGGGGCTGGAACGCCGACGTCAAGGCCCCACTGCGCCGCAACCAGTTTGGCGGCACCGTCGGGGGTCCCATCTTCAAGAACCGCACCTTCTTCTTCTACGGGTTGGACTTCTTTATCGAGCGGCGGGGCGTGGTCCGCACGCGCACCGTGCCGCTGGCCGAGTGGCGCCAGGGCGACCTCTCCCGCGTGACGCGGCAGGTCAGCAGCGCCTCCGGCCCCATTGCTCAGCCGCTGGTCATTTACGATCCGCTGACCGGCCAGCGCACGCCCTTCCCTAACAACATCATCCCCTCGGCCCGGTTTGACCCGGTGGCGCAGAAGGCCATCTCGTATGTGCCGCTGCCTAATCGCCCGCCGGACAATCCCATCACGCAAGGCGGCAACTGGCAGGAGAACTCGTCCGACCCTACCGATAAGTACACCCATACCGCACGCATCGACCATTCCTTTAACGAGCGCACCAAGCTCTTCGGCCGCTATATTCTCGTCAGCCCGGACAAGAACGACACCGGAGGCACGGCCGGCTACGGCGTTGCCGACACCGACGCTCTCAGCCTGCGCAACCGGCGCCAGAACTTGGCGCTCAACCTGACCCGGGTGTTCTCTCCGCGCACCTTCGCCACGTTCCGGGGTGGCGTGGGCCGCGTCTACATCCGGCGCTCGGGGGTAAGCCTGGGCGGAGACTGGCCGAACAAGCTGGGCATCAAGGGCGTCATGCCGGACGTATTCCCGCGATTCAATGTGCCGGGCGGCACGGTGACCGTGAGCAACTTCGGCTCGCCGGGCAACCAGAACCGGCGCGCCTCTTTGACAAACTCCGAGGGTCACACCGACTTCAACATGATGCGCGGCGACCACTCGTTGAAGTTCGGCGGCTCCTACATCCGCTTCAACGCCAACGAGCAGAGCCGGCAATTTGCTTCCGGCCAGTTCATCTTCAACGTGCGCTACACGAACGGCATCAATGCCAGCGGCAACAACATTGCCAATACAGGCATGACTTTCGCCGACTTCCTGCTCGGCCGCCCGAACCAGGTCAATGCCGAGTTCAGCCAGGGGAACTCCCGGCGCAGCCAATACTATGGCGCATACTTCGAGGACGCCTGGAAGCTCAGGCCGAACTTCACGCTGACCGTCGGCGTGCGCTATGAGTTGGAGAGCCCGTTCTACGAAGTGAACAACCGCATGAACAATTTCGATCCCTGGGTGCCCAACCCGGCGGGCGGCACGGGCGACATTCCAGCGGGCGTGCGCGGCATCGTCACCTTCCCGGAGCGCAACGGGTATGGGAAGCGCCTAGTTGAATGGGACCCCAACAACCTGGCGCCGCGCTTCGGCTTCAACTGGCGGCCGTTCTCCAGCTCATCGACCGTGGTCCGCGGCGGGTTTGGCATCTTCTTCGGGAATCCATACGACCGGAACGTCTTTCAAAGCATGGGTCTCGGCTTCGATGCGCGGGGCACCTACCGCGACCCTGTGCCCTTCACCCTCAGCCAGGGGTTGCCACCCGGGTCGATGGTGGCGCCGTCGCCGGCCGACCTCACGCCGACCTTCGGGACGCGGGGCAGCAAATTTGCCGAATCACAGGTGCAGTTCCTCGATCCGCACCGCAAGACGCAATACAGCGAGAACTTCAACTTGACCATCCAGCGCCAGTGGCGCGGCCTGTTCTTCGAAACGGGTTACCTGGGCAATCTCGGGCGCAAGGTCATATTCGGCAACATCAATCTGAACATGGTCCCGCCGGAACTGCTGTCGCGAACCGACATCGCCATTCGCCTGCGAAGGCCCTATCCGCAGTTCGATTCCGATGCCCCGCAAATCCAGATCATCGCGCCCAACTGGGGGCTCTCGAACTATCACGCCTTCAACTCCAAGTTCGAACGACGGTTCTCGAACGGCTTCGGCTGGGTCGCGATTTATACCTGGTCGAAAAAGATCGACAACGTCACCGGCATCGGCACGGCCTTGGGCGACGACGACCAGGTCCAATGCATTTACGACCTCAAGCATGAGCGGTCGCTATCGAGCAACCACATCCCGCACCGCGCCGTGTTTTCGCCCATCGTGGAGTTGCCGTTCGGCAAGGGGAAGAAGTGGCTGAAGAGCGGCCCGCTGAACTGGATGGCCGGCGGCTGGCAGGTTTCCGGCATTGTGACGTTGCAGGCCGGCGCGCCGTTCGGAGTCCAGGTCACCAACGGCCCGCGCGACATTCTGGGCGATAATGCCAACAGCACGAACCTTCGCGCTAACATTATCGGCGACATCAGCCTGCCCGCGGACCAGAAGGGCACACCGGCCGTCGGACAGCGCGGCATCCAGTGGTTCAATCCAGACGCCTTCGCTCCACCGGCGCGCTTCACCTACGGCAACTCGGCGCGCTCCATCATGCTGGGTCCCGGCCGGGTGAACTTCGATACGGCCATCAGTAGGAACATCAGGGTTCGGGAACGGTATCGCCTTCAGTTTCGCGGGGAGGCGTTCAACGCCTTCAACACGCCGGTCTTCGGGCTTCCGGGGAGCAACCTGGGAGGAGGGGGCTTCGGCATCGCCACCGCATCCGGGGTCCGCGAAATACAGTTCGCCCTCAAGCTCTATTACTGACGCGAACAGAGCCGCGAGCGTGAGCAAGCGGTTGGCCCCCGCCGCAGGGGTAACCGCTCCCTGACGGTCGCGGCTCTGCTACTCCGCTTCCGCGCTGTGATCCCCAAGAGCGCTCTTGTGGTGATGGACGCCGTCCAGCCACAGCCAGTCCATCGGATAGTGGGCGGGATCGAAGATCACCGAGTAGCCGTGCCAGACGAGCACCGCCAGGCCGGCGAGCACCGCCTCGTAATAATGAATGATGGTGGACAGGTCAATCACCCAGCGCGGCAGGTAGCGCAGGCTGAAGTCGTTGAACCACAGCACCGCCCCGGTCGCCCCCATGATGATCGTGCCCCACACCAGCGCCCAGTACTCGGCTTTGTGAATGTAGTTGTAGGCGCTTAGCCTCGCAGGTGCGCCGCCCAGGTATTGCCGCGCGGCGGCGAAGAACTCCACCACGTCGCGCCTCAGCGGCACAAGCTGCATCCAGTGACGGCGGCCGGGCCGGCTCGCGAGGACGTAGACCAGGTGATAGACGGCGGCCGAAATCAGGATCACCGCGGCGCCCCGGTGGATCCAGGCGCGCACCGCCCACTTCCCTTCCCAGGCCACAATCGGCCTGGCCCAGAAGCTCTCCGGGAACTTCAGCGCGAATCCGGTGATGACCAAAATAATGAAGGAAATGGCCAGCATCAAGTGCTGGATGCGCTCGTTCAGGCTCATGGTGCGGCCGTCGGTGGCGTGCGGCTGGATGCCGAACAGCCGCCGCATGCGCTCCTTGTAGCGCAGATCGACCAGGCAGTGCAGGAACATGCCCCCGACGGTCAGCGGGATCAGGACCAGGTAGAAGCTGCGCACCAGGGCGCCCAGCGGCGTGGCGCCCTGGTTGGCCGGCACGTGGATTCTGCCCAGCGCGAAGCGCTGGCCGGCGTTGGCGTGGCACTTGCCGCAGGTCCTGGCCAGGTTCGCCGGGTTCACCGCCGACAGCGGATCGCTGGAGGCGCGGATGTCATGCACGCCGTGGCAGCTTGCGCAATTAGCCACGTTCTTCGACCCGCTGCGCGAGGCCAGCCCGTGGAAACTCTCGAAATAGGTGCTGGCGCGGTCGGCCGGCATGTTGAACTTTTCGGCCAGCCGCCGGTCGTTGTGGCAGTTGCCACACAGGTCGCGCGAGACGTGC
>JAPKYU010000452.1 GCA_026394175.1 Acidobacteriota bacterium
TTCCAAAACCTCCATGTAGTTTGCCATTCGCTCGGCCCATTTCGACTTGTTGCGCCGGTGGTCCATCCACCCGTAAAGGTCGCACCACTTGACGACGATGACACCGCGGGGGACGTTCGTCGGCGGCGAGGTCACCAGGGCCAGCAGCGAGCAGCGTGTGAACTGGCACCGCTCTGCCACGCTGCGGTGATTCCGCAGTTGTTTCACACCGAGGCGCCCTCGAATCTTGCTTTCCAGCAGCACACACCAATTCTTCCCATCGTGAATCCACGCGTCTGGCAGACTGTCCGATTCGTCTCCAGCGTGCGGCTCCGGCTCGCCGGGGATCGTTTGCTCGATGATGCTCAGCTTCTTCGGAATGGCCGCCGATGCACCCAGAAAGCGGCGAAGGAATCGGCCAAGCAGTTGACGGTCGGAATCGAGACAGCAGACAAGAGCATGGGTCAGCCGATTCTCGGGATGCTCGTACTGGTCGAACAGGTTGCGTACCATTGCGCCGCTAAACCTCCAGAATCAGGATCAAGATCGCCGGTCGCCAGGCGGGAGGCCAGCCCGCCGCTCATTGCCTCCCGCCTCCCGACGGGTATTCGCCCGGTGGGAAAGTCCGGTTTGCGCTTGGCGTTTCCTGTCCGACTTGCGAGATCATTGGGGGTTCTGCGCAAGTGCCCTACCGGAAGCAACGCTCCAGCAGTGCCATGACAACCGTTCGCACTCGGCGCGCAGTCTCGATAGCTCTTTGCGCGTCGCCCGGGCGGAGCTCCGGATAATCGCCCGGGTAGCGCATGGCGGCGCCGAAGGGCGTCAGCCACCGCGCGTCCGCCAACTGGGCCGCGGCTTCCGGTCCCGCCGGGCGCAAAAGCGCCAGCAGTTGCTTGATGTCGTGCGTCTTGGGAAAGTCAATCTGGTGAACGACCAGCAGGGCTTTGATGTACTTCTCGGACGCCTGCTGGGAATGAAACGCGACGATAGCGGGAAACTCGTCAGCTTCGGCTGCGAGGCGTTCGATCAACTGGTAGTCATCGTCTGCCTTGGCCAGCCATGACGCAACCTGCGAGCGAATTGGCTCCTCAGGCGGCTTCATAAATCACCCTCCCGTACTTATTGGCCGGGTAGGCGATGCCGCCAATCACGTACTTGGTCTGCTCGAATCGATCGGTCGGCATGACGATGACATCAAACGGGTAACCAACGTCCCCGATCGAGTCTCGGATCTTGACGCTCTCCTCGTGCCGGTTGGCCGGCTCCCGCTCCAGCACCAGCAGGTCGATATCACTGTCGCGGGTCATCCCGCCGGCGGCGGCCGAACCGAACAGGATGATGCGGTCCGGCTGCGCGGCGGCCAGCACCCGCCGGACGATCTCCCGGACAAGCCCTTCATCAATGCCCATCCAGCCAAATATAAGCGAAACAGGGACCAATGCAAACCGGTATCATGGCGGCTATGCATACCAGGCGCAAAGCCCTGCTGGCCGTTTTCCTGCTTCTGCCGCTTGCCGGCGCGGCCAGCGAGCCGTCCCAGCCGGAATACCAGGTCACCATCGAGAAGAACGCGATGGTGGCCATGCGCGACGGGGTGAAGCTGGCCACCGACATCTACTTTCCGGCCCGCGATGGCGCGCGTGCGCCGGGCCGCTTCCCGGCCATCCTCAACCGCACGCCGTATGGGAAGAGCCGCGCCGCGACCCTGGCGCAGGCGCTGGCCCGCTACGGTTTCGTGATGGTCTCGCAAGATACGCGCGGCCGCTACGGCTCGGAGGGGCGCTGGCGCATGCTGGTGGACGACCCGGCCGACGGCTACGACGCCGTCGAATGGATCGCCGCCCAGCCCTGGTCGGACGGCAAGATCGGCATGTGGGGCGGCTCCTACGAGGGCATGACGCAGCACGCGGCGGCCGAGATGCGTCCTCCCCATCTCACCGCCATCCTGCCGACCTACGGCGGCGCCAACTGCGGCATCTACGGCATGCGCCACCACGGGGCCTTTGAGCTGCGCTTCTTCAACTGGATCCTGGCCATGGGCGCCAAGGAGAACCCCGCGGCGCTGGCCGATCCGGGCCTGCGCAAGGCGCTGAGCGATGCCGCCGACAACGTGAAGAGCTACCTGCTGCGCCTGCCGCTGCGCCCCGGCACCACGCCGCTGCAACTGGCGCCCGACTACGAGGCCTGGCTGGTGGAGGCGCTCTCGCGCGGCGGCAACGACCAGTGGTGGCGCCGCAAGGGCCTGAACGTCGTTGACCACGTCGCCGACTACGCCGACATCCCCGTCTATCACACCACCGGCTGGTATGATTCCTGGACCGCCCAGGTCGCCGACCTCACCTACGCCGGCCTGGCCAAGACCAAGCGCAACCAGAAGCTGATCGTGGGGCCGTGGACGCACGGTGGCCAGGGACGCACCTATTCCGGCGACGCCGATTTCGGCCCGGAGTCGCTCTTGGACAACGTCGCCTTCCACGTGCGCTGGTACGACCGCTGGCTGAAGGGCGTGGACAACGGCGTGGATCGCGAGCCGCCCGTGCGCCTGTTCATCATGGGCGGCGGAGAGGCGGCGCGGCCCGGCGTGGCCTCGCGCAACAAGGACGGCCGGCTGTTCCATGGCGGCTACTGGCGCGAGGAGAAGGAATGGCCGCCGGCGCGGGCCCGTGCCACCCGCTATTTCCTGCAGCCGGACGGCAGCCTGCGCGCCGCGCCGCCCGCACGCCCCGCTTCCATCTCCTGGCAGTTCGACCCGGCGCGCCCGGTGCCCACCATTGGCGGCGGCATTTCTTCGGCCACGGGCGTGATGGAGGCCGGCGGCTTTGACCAGACCTGCCGGCCCCAGTTCTGGGGTTGCACCGACACCATGCCGCTCGCGGCGCGCAACGACGTCGTGGTTTTCCAGACGCCCGCGCTGGATGGAGACCTCGAGGTGACCGGACCGATTGTGGCGAAGTTGTCGGTTTCCTCGTCCGCCCCCGACACCGACTTCACCGCCAAGCTGATCGACGTCTACCCGCCCAGCGCCGACTACGCCGCCGGCTACGCGCTGAACCTGACCGACGGAATCACGCGCGCCCGCTACCGCAAGTCGCTCGAAAAGGCGGAGCTGATGAAGCCGGGCGAGGTCACGCTGGTGAGCATTGAGCCCTATCCGGTGGCCAATGTCTTCAAGAAGGGACACCGCATCCGTCTGGACATCAGCAGCAGTAATTTCCCGCGGTTCGACGTGAACCCCAACACCGGTGAGCCGCTGAACGACAACCGCCGCGCGGCGGTGGCCACCAATACCGTGCATCTGGGCGGCGCGCAGCCCTCGCACCTGTTGCTGCCGGTCGTCCCCCGGTGAGCACTGACAAACCGGGCAGTGGAAACCCGGCTTGCTTTGCCGGCAGGCCGGAGTTATTCTGCGCGGCAATGGCCGACAAGCTGTACGAAACCCGCAATGTACTCAGGGGCAAGTGGCCAGCCCTGGCACGCCTGGGCGCCTGGAGCTCCGTGTTCATCTTCGCGTTCATGATGCTCCTGACGAACTTCGTTCGCATCCAGGTCTACCCGCATACGCGGTGGTTCATCCAGCCGCACGTGCCCATAGACCCTCGCGGCTGGTGGGTGGCGCTGGGCGCCTCGCTCTCGACGGGCCTCTTTCTTGGTTTGTTCCTGGTCCTGGTCATCGCGCTCAACGTTCGTGCGCAGAGATATCTCGTTTATGGCGACCGTGTGCAAGTGCGTCTGGGCCGGTTTCACTGGGACATCCCGTTCAAGGACATCACGGCGGTCGAACGCATCAGCTTTGTGCCATTCCCGCGTTTCGGCAGCTTTTGGACGGATTTGAAGGAGCAAATCCAAACCGATCTGCTGACGCCGCGGTACAAGCGTGTGGGCGCGGGCCAGGCCCTGAAACCGCGCGCCACGCTGGTGCTGGTGAAAGTCAGCGGCCGCCGATGGTGGCGCGGCTACCTTTTCGATGTGGACAACCCCGACGAGTTCCTCAGGACGCTCGAGCAGGCGCTGGCCCGCTATCGGTCCGCCGAAGCGCAAACGCAAGCGCCGTCCACGTCCAGCGCTACGGCATAATCAATTGTGAATTGCGGCCATGCGGCCAGGCGGTTCACAATTCACACTTCATAACTCATAATTCATAACTGTTCAGCACGTGGAGGAGCCATCCAGATGAAATCATCCAATCCGGAACCGACACGGCGGATGACGCCGACGGCCTATGAGAACCAGAGTTTCATCGGCAGCCCGGACGCCCGCGCGCTGCGAATCCTGTCGGAATACGTGGAGCCGCTGGCGCGGTTTCGCCGGCAGAACATCCAGGACACGGTGGTGTTTTTCGGATCGGCGCGCGTCCACAGCGCCGACGAGGCCAAGCGCCAATTGCTGGCCTTGCAGAAGCCGGGGGCGGCCAAGCCCGAGCCGCGCCACGGGAAGCAATTGAAGCTGGCGCGGACGGCGCTGGAATGGTCGCGCTACTACGAGGAGGCGCGCGAGCTGGCGCGCCTGCTGACCGCCTGGGCCAAGTCGCTGCCCTTCCCGCGGCACCGCTTCGTAGTCTGTTCCGGGGGCGGCCCGGGCATCATGGAGGCCGCCAACCGCGGCGCTGTGGACGCCGGCGGCAAGACCATCGGGCTCAACATCACCCTGCCCTTCGAGCAGACGGCCAACCCCTACATCACCCCCGGCCTCAGCTTCCAGTTCCATTACTTCTTCATGCGCAAGTTCTGGTTCGCCTACCTGGCCAAGGCGCTGGTGATCTTCCCCGGCGGGTTCGGGACACTGGACGAGCTGTTCGAATTGCTGACCCTGGCCCAGACCGAGAAGCTGGCAAAGAAAATCGCCACCATCATCTACGGCCCGGATTACTGGCGCAATGTGCTCAACCTGCAGAAGCTGGCGGATTGGGGCGCCATCAGCTCGGAAGACCTGGAACTTCTCAAATTCGTCGATTCGCCGCAGGAAGGTTTCCGGGTGTTGAAGGAGCACCTGGAGCGGCACCACCTGCACATGCCCGACGTGGGCGCCGATGAGGACGGGCCGGATGTCCGTCTGTCGGCGCGCGACGGCGACGACCCGCTTGGTCCTCCGCCCGCTGAATGACCGTCGCCGCTACAAATTTGCTATTTGTCCTTGGGAATTAGATAGACTCTCGCCGTGCACCTCATCCAGGAGTGATTGTTCCATGAGCAATTCAACCATGACGCGGCGCGGATTCGTGGGGGCCGGGGCCGCGGCGGCGG
>JAPKYU010000610.1 GCA_026394175.1 Acidobacteriota bacterium
CACTCCGCCAGCCGGTTCGGCCTCAGGCGCTTGTTGTTTCTTGTCTCGCGGCTTGGCTGGTACGTCAGGCACGCGTCGATCTCGCCAATGATTCGCTTTCGGTCCTGTTTCGTATACCAACGCAAGTCCTCGATTGCCTCCGGCGTGAACCTGATCGCGAACATGCTGAGCATTTATTGTATCAGTCCATCGCAGGGCATTACAGGTCTTACTCGTCAGCCGCTGGCCGCAGCGTTGCTTGACGGGGCGGGGCGCGGCGGTCAGAATCGAGATATGGTGGAATCGCTGCGGTTTCAGCGGGTGCGATCGGTACGCGCTCCGGCGCCGGCCGTTGCTGACGTGCGGGCGGCGGTGGGCGCGGCGCTGGCGGCCATCCGCCCCGCGCTGGCCGATGTGCCGCCGGGCGCGCCTGTGGCCGTCACCTGCGGCAGCCGCGGCATCGACCGCATCGCCGAGGTGGTGCGGGCCGCCTGCGCTGTCCTGCGGGAGGCGGGCGCGCGGCCGTTCGTCGTGCCCGCCATGGGCAGCCACGGAGGCGCCACCCCCGGCGGACAGCGCCGCGTGCTTGCCGATTACGGCGTCACCGAGGAGTTCGTCGGAGCGCCGATCGTCTCATCCATGGAGACCGTCTCGCTGGGGCGCACGCCGGAAGGCATCGAAGTCTTCATGGACCGCGCCGCCGCGGAAGCCGGGCGCGTCCTGGCGCTGAACCGCGTCAAGCCCCACACCGACTTCGACGGCGAAGTGGAAAGCGGCCTCCTGAAGATTCTCGCCGTGGGCCTCGGCAAGGTGGAAGGCGCGATGAGTTTTCACCGCAGCAGCCTTCGCCTGGGCTTCGACAAGGTGGTTCTGGCCATGGGCCGGCACGTTCTGGCCGGCGGGAAGGTGCTGGCCGGTCTGGGGCTGGTGGAAAACGAGCGGCACCTGCTGTGCGAGGTGGCCGCGGCGCCGGCCGGGCAGGTGGAGGCGCTCGATCGGCGCTTGCTGCTGCGCGCCAGGCAACTGTACCCCAAGCTGCCGTTTGCCTCGCTCGATCTGCTCATTGTCGATGAAATCGGCAAGAACATCAGCGGATCGGGCCTGGACACCAAGGTCATCGGCCGCCCCGTTCATCCCGACCGCGCCCCTCGGGACGTGGGCGACGCCATCCGCATCCGGCGGATTTACATCCGCGACCTGACTCCGGAGAGCGAAGGCAATGCCATCGGCATGGGCCTGGCCGACGTCATGCACGAGCGGATTGCGAGGAAGGCCGACCTGGGCGCGATGTACACCAACTCTCGCACCGCTTACGGATACGCGGCGGCACGCATGCCCATGCACTTTCCGAGCGACCGGGAGGCGCTGGAGTTCCTGCTCGGCAACCTCGGCGAGCCGCCTCCGGAGCGGCTGCGCGCCGCCTGGATTCGGAATACGCTGACGATGGGGGACTTTCTCGCTACGCCGGCCTGTGCCGCGGACCTCGCCGGCAACACGGACTACGAGATCGGGCCGGCTGTGCCGCTGGAATTCGACGGCGGCGGCGACCTGCCACCTGTAACCTACTTGCCACCTGCCACCTGCAACCTGTAACCTGCAACCTGCCGTGAGCCTGCTCTTCTTGCTTTACCCGCTCGTTTGCCTGCTGCTGGGCACCGTGTCGGGCGGAGCCTCGTGGACGCGGGAAGCGGGCATGCACGCGGTCATCATCGTGGCGCTGGGAGCGGCGTTGGCGGCCGGCTGGCGGAACGAAAGCTGGCCGCTGGTGGGGGGGTTGTTCGAGCCCGCGCTGGCCCTGTTGCTCCTGGTGCTGGCGGCCGGCGCGCTGCAGGCGCCGTGCGCCGGGCGAAGCTGGGGCCTGATTCTGCTGACGGCCGCAGCGGTGTCGGTGTTCTACCTGGTTCTCGGGGCCCGGGCCTCGCCTGGGCGCGCGGCCGCACTCGCCTGGCTGGTGCCCGCCACCGGCGTGGCCGCCGCCAGCGCCGGGTTGCTGGCATACGCGCTGCGCTGGACGCCGCGCGTGGCGGTCCCGCTGGGCCACCACAACTACATGGCCGGCTTTCTGTTGCTGCACCTGCCGCTGACGGTCTCCGCAGCCGGCGGGCAGGAAGCCCGCGCTACCTGGATACGGGCGCTGTGGCTGGCGGGCGCGGCGCTCGAAGCGCTCGCGATCCTGCTCACCGGCTCGCTGGCAGCCGTTCTGGTGCTGGTGGTTTTCGCCGTTCCGATGGCGGTGAGCCGGGCCCGCCGGGCGCCGGCGCGCGGAGAA
>JAPKYU010000657.1 GCA_026394175.1 Acidobacteriota bacterium
TCTGCCTGGCATGAAGTGTGCAGCCGCCTCGTGTGCGTGTTGCCGGCAGCGCGAGACGCGCGCCGGATGGTGAACGGGCGGTGACAATTCGTTCACGCGACGTGTCGCCCGGCCGCCCGATAACAATTCCCTTGCCGAATAATGGCCGAGACTTTTCGCGCCACCTCTTCTCCTATAATGTCGGCACGCAAGTCTTGATGCACTATTGATCAGGCTAACTCATCTTGAAGGAGGATTGGAAACATGTTTACTCGTCGCGCGATCACCATCTTCACCACCCTGATTGTCTCGCTCGTGTTTGCCACGGCGGCCTTCGCCTTAGCGGCCACTAACACCGTGCCCGACACCACGGCCGGCGACGGCAGCGGCGCGATCAGCGGCTACACCATCAGCAACGTGACCTACGCGCTGAATGCCAGCAACCCGAGCAACGTCGACTCGGTGTCCTTCACCATCGTGCCGACCACCGGCGTGGTGAAGGTGCAGTTGAACGGCAGCACGTGGTACAACTGCACCAACACCGCGGGCTCGGTCAGTTGCACCACCACCGGCCTGACCGCCCTGGCGGCGACCAGCCTGCGCGTGGTTGCCGCGCAGTAAGCGTGCCGGCCCGCAGCCGGCTGCGTTGACACCGCGCCAGCCCGCCCCAACGCGCGAGGCGGCCGGCGCCCGAGCTTGCTTGCGAGAAGCCCTGTGCCGCCATCAGGCCGCCGGGACGGCGCGGGCAGGCTCGTTGTTTGTGAGGGGAGAATTTCCTCAGGAGCTTATGGTCGGTTGGCGGCGGTGGTGGCGGCCGGTGATCTCGGCCACGGCGCTGGTCCTGACAAGCACGGTGTGGCTGCTCTTTGCGCCGCAGCAGTTCGGCGGGCCGGCCGGTTACGTCATCATCACCGGCAACAGCATGGAGCCGACCTTCCACAACCGCGACCTGGTCATCGTCCGCCGCGATCCGCCTTACGTCGTCGGGGAGGTCGTCGCTTTCCACGATGCGGACTTGGGGCGGCCCGTCTTTCACCGCATCCTGGCGCGCGACGGGTCGCGGTTCATCATGAAGGGGGACAAGAATGAGTGGACCGATTCGTACAGCCCGCGCGAGTCGGAAATCATCGGCCGCACCTGGCTACACCTCGCGGGCGTTGGAGACAAGATATTGTGGCTGCGCCTGCCGCTCAACATGGCCCTGGCTGCCTCTCTGGTGGGGGTGGGCCTGACGGTGGTCATGCGTTACCGTCCGCGCCCCAGGTGGCGCGGGGGTCGCCGACCGCGGCCGGCGCAGACAGCGAGTCCTGAAATGAAGTCCATTGCGGATCACAAAGAAGTCGTGCTGTTCGTCTCCGCGGCGGTCGGGCTGGCGGCCTTGCTGCTGGGGGTGGCCTCCCTGCTGCGGCCGCCGACCCGGGTGGTGGCGGACGACCTGGCTTACTCGCACACCGGTCAATTCCGCTACACCGCGGCGGCGCCGCCCGGGCTCTACGACCAGCCTGAGGTGCAGCCCGGCGAACCCGTTTTCACTCCGCTCACCTGCCTCATCCGTGTGGAATTCGACTACCAACTGGTGTCTGACGCTCCGGCGCAGCTCGGGGGGACTTACTCGCTGCTGGCGGAGGTGAGCGACACCAGCGGATGGAAGCGCACCCTCACGCTGCATCAAAGCACGCCATTCAACGGCGCCTCCTTCTCCACGCAAAGCCCGCTCAACCTGTGCTACATGCAGGGCTTCATCAAAAACATGGAGGAGCAGACCGGGATTCGGCGTTCGGTCTACGAGCTGGCCATCATCCCTCACGTTGAGACGAGTGGCAGCCTGGGCGGGCGGCCGATCGACGACAGCTTCGCGCCACGTTTGACCTTTCAATTCGACCCGGCGCAGGCGCAGCTCTTGCGCAGCGATCCGGAGGTCGACCCGCTGCGCCCGGTTGAGGAAGGCGTCCTGGAAGGGGCGCGGGTGGAGGTCAGCACGCTCTCGATCCTCGGATGGAAGATCGACGTGGTGCGCGCACGGTGGATCGCGCTGGCGGGGCTGCTGCTCGCGGTCGGCGGCCTGGGGGTCTTTGCGGCGGTTGTGTTGCGCGCCTCGCGCGTCGACCGCACCTCGCTGGTGGACCTGAAGTACGGCCCGCTCCTGGTGGGTGTCGGACGCGGGGGCGACCCGAGCGGCGGGCGCCTGGTGGACGTGCGCTCGGTCGACGACTTGGCGCGCCTGGCCCAGCATCACGGTCTGATGATCCTGCACCGCGCCGCCCCCGAGGGGCACTGGTATTTCGTCCAGGATGGCCAGACAATTTATCGCTATCTGCTGCACACGCTGCCGGCCGGGGTCTCCGCCGGACAGGCGGGGGCGCTGACGCGCGAACTCGAGCAGGCCCTCGAGCGCAAGGAGTTCGAGGTCCACTATCAAATCATCCGCTCGCTTGACACCGGCCGAGTGTCTTCGGTGGAGGCGCTCTTGCGTTGGCGCCACCCGCAGCGCGGCTTGGTCTCGGCGGCCGATTTCATCCCGGCCGCCGAACAAAGCGGCCTGATCGTCCCGATCGGGGAGTGGGCGTTGCGCGAGGCGTGCAACCAGTTGGCGGCGTGGCATAAGATAGGCCACACCCAGCTCGGATTGGTAGTGAATCTCTCGCCGCGCGAGCTGGCGGGCGATGGTCCGGCGACCATTCGCCGCGTGCTGCGCGAGACGGGTGTCAACCCCGAGCGGATCTACCTGGAGGTCTCGGAGCGCCTGCTGATGGATGCGCCGCCGGAGATCGGTGGGCAGTTGCGCGAATTGCGCGAGATCGGCGTGCACGTGGGGATCGACAACTTCACTGCTAAGACCTCGCTCGAGGCGCTGCGCCGACTGCCGATCGATGGAGTGAAGATTGGCCATGCCTCTATCGGACGGGTGGCGACCGATGCGGACGAGGCGGCCATCACCCACGCCACCATTTCGGCGGCTCACAGCCTCCACCTGCAGGTTGTGGCGGAAGGTGTGGAATCGCAGGAGCAGGTGACCTTCCTTAAGGAAGGCCAGATTGACTTGGCACAGGGCTACTTCTTCGGCCGGCCGGCGCCAGCCGATGAAGTGCAGGTGGTGCTTGACCAAGGGGCGCAGGCTCTCGCCCCCGCGCGCCGCCGGCGCAAGAGCCAGGACGGGTCATGATGGTCTGGAAATCACTGCGCCTGGCGTTCGTTCTCCTGGCCGTGCTCATTTTCGTGGCTGCGGCCACGGCCGTGGCCGCAGCCAACACCGTGCCGCGAACGTCGCTCGGCGATTCAAGCCGGGCGGTTACGCCCAATGACCTGAAACCCTCGCAGTGCAGCGCGTTCTTCGTGGCCAACCTGATCGTCGGCTCGGGCACCATCACTGGAACGACCGGCAACGACCTGATCCTTGGCAGCGCGGGCCCGGACGATATCAGCGGGCGGCAAGGGAACGATTGCATCCTGGGCGGCGGCGGAAACGACACGATCAACGGCAACCAGGGCGATGATGTGATCCTAGGCGGGCCGGGCGACGACGACCTGGATGGCGCCCAGGGCACGGGCGATGCGTGCTATGGCGGAGGCGGCAACGACACCTTCAATCGGTGCGAGGCGATATACCCTTGAGTGAACGCTGAAGGGTGGAATG
>JAPKYU010000715.1 GCA_026394175.1 Acidobacteriota bacterium
TGGAACGCAACATACTTCGCTTTCGACGTCGGCTCCACTTGCTTGATGAGGGCATTCAAGGGGAAGCCGATCCAGGGAACGACGATCGACCAGCCCTCGACGCAGCGGTGGCGATAGATACGCTCCTCCAGCGGCGCCAGCTTCAGGAGCATATCCTGGTCGTAGGTCCTGGGTTTGTTGACGGCGCCATCCACCTGGATGGCCCACGGGGAGGTTTTGAAGTTTTTTGCCAGTTCCGCGGGTTGCTCCTTCTGCGTCCCAAATTCGTAGAAGTTGTTGTAGTGGGTGATGTCGTTGTAGGGCGTCTGCTTCTCGTCGGTGCTGAACGGGCTCTTCAGCAACGGGCCGAGGCGCGTGCCGGCCAACACGGTCAGGCGCGGATGCCCGCTCTCCAGTAACCGGTAGCCGGCCGCCAGGGCGCCGGCGGCCGAAGCGCCCGCCAGGAAACGGCGGCGGGTCAGGTAGACGTTCCTGGGCGTGACCTCGGACCAGCGGATCTCGGGGCTTCTTCTGAACAGCATCCGCGACCTCCCCCTTCTCCTTCAGATTGCCGTATCTTGCAGCAGGATTCAACTCCGGCGCCCGTCCCGCGCCTGAAAGGGCATGCCGAAGGCCGCGTGATACTATTTTAGGCTGGAGGAAGTTTGCATGCGTAATTGGCTTCTCGGCATTGTGACCGGGCTAGTCCTCGCCTTTCTGGGACTGGTCCTGATCGCGGTCCTCTCCCTCAGGATCTCCTCGTTGCCGCCGCGGGTGAAATCGCCGACCACGGTGGTGCTGGACCTGAAGGACGAGATCGTCGAGGTGAATCCGACCGACCTGCCCGCGCGCCTCCTCCAGGGCGGCTTGAAACCAACCTTGCGGTACGTGGACGAGACGCTGGAGAAAGCAGCCGCCGACCCGCGCGTCGTGGCGGTGGTGGTCCGGCTTCGCGGGCCGCAAATCGGCTGGGCCAAGGCCGACGAGCTGCGCTCCGCCCTGGCGCGCTTCCGCACCAGCCGCAAGAAGCTCTATTGCCACATGATCTCCGGCTCGCTGCGCGATTACTTCATCGCCACGGCCTGCGAACAGGTGATCATGCAGCCGGTCGGCTTGCTCGAGGTGAAAGGCATGCGCGCGGAATCGCTGTTCCTCAAAGGCACACTCGACAAGCTGGGCGTGCAGGCCGAACTGGTCCACACCGGCGCATACAAGACTTACTCCGACACCTTCACCCAAAAGGCCATGACCCCGGAGCACCGGGAAATGGTCAACTGGCTGGTCGATAGCCTCTACGGAACGGCGCTCAAGGCCATTTCCGAAGCGCGAAAGAAACCGGTCGGGCAGGTGCGGGCCATCGTCGAAGCCGGCCCGTATACGGCGCCGGCGGCCCGGCAGGCCGGGCTGATCGACCAGTTGCTTTACGAGGACCAGGTCTACGACCTGATTAAAAACGCCGACCCGGGCAGGCGGTTCAACAAGATGAGCGCGCGGCAGTACGCCGAGGTGCCGGTCTCCGATGCCGGCCTGCAGAGCGGGCCGAAGATCGGCGTGGTCTACGCGGTCGGCGACATCACCGCGGGCGATGGAGGGACCGATCCGCTGAGCGGCGAACAGAACATGACGGCCGAGAACATGACCCGGCTCTTGCAGCAGGCGCGCGACGATGCCTCGCTGAAGGCCGTGATTCTACGGATCGATTCCCCGGGCGGCGACGCCCTGGCCTCCGACACCATCTGGCGGGCCGTCAGCGACCTGCACACCCGCAAACCGCTGGTGATTTCCATGTCGGACGTGGCCGGCTCCGGCGGCTACTACATCGCCGCCAGCGGCGATCCGATCGTGGCCGGCGCCGGCACGCTGACCGCATCCATCGGCGTGGTCTACGGCAAGATCAACATCCACGGGCTGTACGACAAGCTGGGCATCACCAAGGACGTGGTCACCCGCGGCCCGAACGCGACGCTGGACAGCGATTACGTCCCCTACACGCCGCAGCAATGGCAGCTCGTCGGCCGGCTGGCCGACGACATGTACAAGGTATTCAAGGGCAAGGTGGCGGCGGCGCGGAAAATGAAAATCGAAGACGTCGAGCGCCTGGCCGGCGGCCGCGTCTTTACCGGCGAGCAGGCCAAACAAAAGGGCCTGGTTGATGAGCTGGGCGGGCTGCGGCGCGCCGTCGAGCTGGCCAAGCAGAAAGCGGGCATACCGGCCGGCCGGCGGGTCGAGCTGGTTGTCTTTCCGCACCCGCGCTCGCTGTTCGAGATCATCATGGAACGCGGGCAGTCGGCCGAGGTGCGCCTGCCGGCGCTGCCGGTCGCGCCTGTTCCGGAGGCCTTGCGGCTGCTGTCGGCCGCGCGGATTCTGAACAGCGGACGCCCGGCCGCGCTAATGCCCTTCCGTTTCGCGTTTTATTGAGCTCGGCTCTCGGCCTTGAGTGGGTTTCAACGCAGAGGCGCTGAGGGCGCGGAGGCACGCAGAGAAATCCTCTGCGTTTGCTCTGCGTTCTCCCCGGCACGCCGGGGCAGGCTGTCCAGATACCGTTCAATGTCGGCGGCAACGATTTCCCGGTGAGGATTTGGTGGACCTGAGGGGATTCGAACCCCTGACCTCTTCAATGCCATTGAAGCGCGCTCCCAACTGCGCCACAGGCCCACGGTTCGCAGAGTCACTTAATCATAACGCAGGTCCGCGACGGCCAGCAAGCTTGATCAACAGGCTGTAAGCTATCGGCGTGTCCAGGTTTGCCCACAGCCTACAACCCACAGCCTACAGCCGCTGTTCGCATTCCCGGTTTAGAATGCACCCATGCGATACGCCATAGGAATGGATGTGGGCGGCAGCAGCGCCCGGGCAGCCCTGGTTTCCGAGGACGGCGAAATCCTGGCCTCCGCTTCGCAGCCGACGGGGTTCGATACACCTACCGA
>JAPKYU010000394.1 GCA_026394175.1 Acidobacteriota bacterium
GGTAACTGCTGGCGGAAATCGCGCACCACAGCGGCGGCCGCCGCGCGCATTTCCGCGCGGGCGCTCTGCCCCTGCGCTTCCGTTTCCTGCTGAAGGGCCGAGTGCGTTGCCGCCGTTTGCTTGCGGAGGCCTTCGGCCAACGATTCCGTTTCCGCGGCGGCCGCGCGGCTGCGCTGCGCCTGCGCTTCCAGGCGCGCGGCCAGCTCGCCCACGCCGCTTTCCTGGTCACTCCAGACCTGCTGCCAGCGGCCGTGGGCGACCTCGGCAGCCGCCTGCTGCTGCGCGGCCTGTGCCGCGAATTTCTGCTGCAAGTCGGCCAACCGTCGCTCGACCGAGGCGACGACCGCCTCGGCCTCGCGGCGCAGCGACTCGGCGGCGGCCGCCGCTTGCCCCGAGAATTGGCTCTCCAACTCTTTCCGGGCGGCGGCCAGCGCATCGATCTGCGCCGTCAGGCCGGCGGACACCTCCCGCTGACTCGCTTCGAGCTGTTGCCGTGCTTCCCGCAGCGTGCTCTCGGCCTGCCGGCGAACCAGTTCCGCCTTGCGCACCGCCGCTTCCAGCGACGAATCCAACACCCGGACGCGCCTGGCGATTTCGGCGATCTTCTCTGCCTCGACTTCAGCAGCGGCCGGAGCATCGGACCAGTCGCTCGGGAACTCGCAATCCCAGTAGTCTTGCTGTCCCACAAACTCGACACCCAGCCGGCGAAGTCCGGCTTCGGGCCCCGGTTTGACAGAGATGACGCGGGCGCGCGCCGGCTTGGCTCCGTCGCGCCGCAGGGCCAGCGCCGCGCCCACCCCGAATTCATTGCGCGACAGCACACAGGCGCCGTGCCGGCTGAGATCCTCGGTTTGCGCCGCTTCCACGAATACCTTGCCGTCCGGCCCCTTCCCGGCGATGTGCACGGCCACGCGCCCGGCCAGGCGCGGACTGCGGCGCTGACGACCGTTCTGGGAAGTCGTTCCAGACATAGTCATAGATCCGATGGAGCCAGGTGCATCATCAGGCAAGCCTTGCGCCTTGGCGATTCCAGCAAGTATACCAAAGGTTGGCGGCGGTCCCGCTTGGCGGGACCGCCACAGTGGCGACCCCGCCAGGCGGAGCAGCATTTTCCAATCCAAGAATGAGCCCGAAAGTGGGGACCGTTTCCAATACAGATGAGCCTGAAAGGGCGAGGGCCAGGGGCTCCGGAAGGGACTCCCCTTATTCATGAACGGGACGCCGGAAGCCCGCGAAGCGGGCGACAGGAATCTCGCGGCGTTTTCTACCGCCCGCTCCGCGGGCTTTGCTCCACCAGGCGCTGCCCGTTGGCCCCGCATTTGTGTGGCAGCCGCCAGTTTTCGGCTGTTAACTGGCTGGTTTAATGGATTATAAGACCGTTGCATCCATTTCTACTTCGTTTATTTTGTTATGCTTACATCACCGTAGCCATTAGTTTAATGGTTATCTATTGGCTGGAGCCAGTAAAGCTTTGGAATCATCATTATGGTCCCATAATTTCAGTATAGCATACGCTGTCAAGTTTTTCGGCCCTTCCGGCTCGCTCGCGGTTGAAAACAAACCCAATAAAGTTCGGACGCGATTTTTCAGGTTTTCGGCTGTGCGCCACGTGCCGGCGCGGTGGGCAATCGGTCCGGCGGCTAACTCGCTGTCCCTGCGCGCTTTAGCTGGCTGCCATCGCTCGCAGTTGGCCTGTGCTCACTACGCTCAGGTTTCCTCAATTTCCGGCTGATGTGAGCATCCGGTCACCTTCATGTCGCGCACCCAATCCGCGTCTGGCCAATCCGCGTCCGCGGCCGTGCGCCAGTTTCCGAGCAGCGCGTTTGCCGGCCAGTAGCGCCCCGCTACTCAGAAAGTGGTAAGATTGCTTTGGAGTCCGCCGCCGCTCGGGCGGAACCAGTGTTCGGCCTCTGCGAGGCCCTACTCCTGGGAGTTCTACGGCTAGGCGTCCCGTGGCGTTCCGTTGGGCCGCTGCTGGGGCAATGGCGAGGTCACGGTACCCGAACAGTTCAGGAACTGCTGGGCCACAAGGAGCTCGGCTAGGTAGCGGCTTGGGCGTCTAACACGCAGTTGGACCGCGCCCCTGAATAGCGCGGCCGCTCAACCGCAGGCCGTTGGGCGGAAAAGAAAGCGAGAACCTGAGCGATGACACGTCGGTATTACAGCTCGCGTAACAAGTTCGCCCCGCTAACCTTGGGCCAGCTCTACTGGAAACTCCAGAATCTGTACCTCCTTTTCCGTGATCGTGACTACTTCAAGGGCAAGGCTGGCATTACGGACACCAATCTTCCTGACGCCATCAATCACGAGGCCGCCCTCGCACTCAGTTTTCTACCCTTCCCCATCACGAAATGGGAAGAAGGTCAGATTACCGAGGATCATGTGTTTGACACATTAGAGTTCCTTTATGATCGCGTCGCAAAACCCGGCGAACGGACGGCAATGACCACGGACACTGGATACAACTACTATGACTACGACGGTTACGACGACGACGTGGGAAGAGAGGAGTTCCGGGAGAAGGCAAATGCCTTTCTCTGCGACTACAGGTCAGGTTACGAATTGACAAAAGAGGGCCTTGTGTTGGCCACGGGGACGGCTGGTCTTGAGCATATCCTCGACGCCGGGATTGTTCCATATGATGAGGTGAATGTGGATAGTAGGGTCCGCCACGCAATACTGAAGTGGCGCAACCGCCACTTGACACTCTCCGAGAAACAGGAAGCTATTCGCGAACTGGCTGATGTATTCGAGTGGCTCAAGAAGACGAAAGGTCTCGACCGTGTTCTGCACAAGAAGGACGACTCAGCGATCTTCGACGTTGCCAACAATTTCGCCATCCGACACCACAACCCACAGCAACAAGCGCTGTACGACAAGAATATTTGGTACTCGTGGATGTTCCACTTTTATTTGGCAACATATCATGCTGCCATCCGGCTGTTGATTAAACAGGAAGAGGATAGCAAGCGCCCAAGCAGCACCTCCACTATACCGTCGCGTAGCCGCGCCGGAAAGTGAGGTGCAACGTTAGAAAGGATCATGTCCAAAGCCAGGCGGACGGGCGAAAAAGGCGGGGATGACGTGAACGTGATCGGGCATGATCACGTAAGCGAACAGGCGGAAGCCGGCCGACTTGCGCGCCTCACCGAGGGCCATGCATACCAGCACCTTCAATGAATCGGTGCGGAAAACAGGCAGGCGGTCCTTGGCGACAGCGGTGAGGTAGAGGCAGGGATGGTCTCTCGAAATCGTGAACACGAGGCGTAGCCTCGGGTAAATGGTAGACAGAGCGTTTCGGAAAGGCAAACAAGCTGTGAGAAATTCAAAAAAAGACTTGACTAGCGATATAGCTAGTTGATACAATGCTGCCCGTTGGAGGGTCAGCAGATGGGTTATCTCTCCCGAGTGCAGGTGATCCAGCGAGG